>CAZXRO010000029.1:4162-15402 GCA_964642435.1 uncultured Ignavibacteriales bacterium | reverse complement strand
TGTACGCTGGGCAGGGCTTTCCAATCAGAAGTCCCGGAAAGCGTCTTCGCAGCCTGACGTAGTTGGTCGAGCGGTTTGTTGCTCGATTCATCGTTAGTCAGGGTGCGTTCTTTCTCTTTTGCCGCGCGCAAGTCTGGCAGACTCTCTTTGTTCTCGGGTACCCGTTCCAGCTTGGGGGCGGCCGCGGCGGGCCGCTTGCGGTCGGAATCGACGGCAATGCGGCTGGCCCGAACTTCTTCGGCATCCTGCAGGGCAAGCTCCTGATCGGCGGTCGATCTCGGCTCTGACGCAGGCGGAACCATCGCGGTCTCACCGGCATCGGCATCTCTGCTGCCCTCATCTATCGGGGCCGAATGCAATTCTGCTTCGATCTTGTAGTCTTTTTGCGTTGCGGTCGTTACGGAGTCGTCCTGATCGTCGGCTACCTGCTCGCGGAAGTGCCGGGCCTGATCGGTTGCCTGAGCCGGCTGCGGAGTTTCGGAAAGCCGGGTCTGGTCACCGGGAGTGGAGAGCATATGCCGGATGTCATCGGAGTTAAGGCCAATGAACGTGAGCACGGCTATGGAGGCAGCGGCGGCGGCGATTTTCCACCCGAGGCCGGAGAATCGCGGTTTGCTGATGTCAGTGATAGGGGTATCTGCTACGAGGCCGAGCCGTTGTTCGATGGCGCGGGCGTTCTGTTCGAAGTAGTCGGTCTCATCGAGACCACCGTGCGCGTCGGCAAACTGCTTGAAGCGCATGATTTCTTCGAGCATTCGTCGGCTCTCGGCATTCTGCTTCAGGTGCTCGTCGACAGCCTGTCGCTCATCGAGCGGCAGTTGATTGTCGGCGTAGGCCGAGAGGCGGTCACGGTAATAGGCGTCATCCATAGCGAAAATCTACAAGAGGTCTTTGAGGTTCTCCATCAGCATCTGTCGTGCTCGATACAGACGTGAATCGACTGTACCGGGCGGTATCTTCAGGTAGCTGGCAATATCGACATAGCTCATATCTTCGAAGTGACGCAGGACAAACACGGCTCGATACTTGGCCGGCAGGGCCATAACGGCCTTGAAGTACCGTTTTCGGCTTTCGTCGGAGAGCATTTGCTCCATCGGCCCAAGCTGGATGGCCTGGGGGTCATAGCCGGATTCGGCGAGTTTGTCGAGCGATTCGCTTTTTTCGTCGCGCTGGATATGGTTGTAGGCGAGGTTGCGGGCAATAGTCGCCAGCCAGGGATAGAACGGCTGGTTTGGCTTGAACCGTTCCAGCGCCTGATAGGCACGTATAAATGCTTCCTGGACAATGTCTTCAGCGGTATCAAAGGACCTCACCAAGCCTACAATGAAGCGCAGCAGGCGCTTTTGGTACTTGCGGATAATCTGGCCGAAAGCCCGTTTGTCGCCTGCCTGGGCCATCTCGATCAACTGCTGATCGGAGAGCTTATCCAGCGCCACTTTCGCTTTAGGTACCGACGAGGGAGATTTTTCTTCCGAAAATCCTGCAAACAGGCCGAAAAACATCAGTTTCTCCCCTTTCCGGCCAAGTGCAAAATGAGTGATTCGAGGACCATTTCGGGGATGTGTTCGCTGTGCCTGAGGCGGGCATCGGCCTGCGAGAGCTGGACGATGATATCGGCGAGTTGCTCGTGCGTGTAGTTGGCGGCCTGGGAGCGGAATTTTCCGGCGAGGAATTCGCGTCTGGGAAGGGGTTTCTGTCCGTTCTTTACCAGGTACAGGCAAAGGAAGTGACCGATGAGCAGACTGATAAGCATCACGGGGGTCTGGCCGGAGGCCAGCAGGGAGCGCATCATGCCCAGACAGTGATTGACATTGCCCTGGACGATCAGGTCACCTATCTGGAAGACGTTGAAGACCTCGTGGCCGGCGGTGAGCTCGCGGACATCATCGGCGGTGACATTGCCGGAGTCTCGGCAGTAGTCTATGAGTTTGTCAGTTTCGGTATCGAGTGCTCCGCGGTTGCCGCCAACGAGGCCGGTGAGAATGGAGAGTGCCTGTTGGTCGATGGTTAGTCCGGCGCGTTTGAAGCGGGCACGGATCTGGGAGGCTGTTTCAGCTGGGGTGAGGTGATGGAATTCGACGGCGATAGTGTGTTGGGCCATGCTGGTGAAGAACTTCGAGTTCTTCCTGGGTGTGCGCGCAGCCGGGGAGCTGAAGACGATGATGCGGGTGGGGTCTGGCGGGTTTAGTAGCTTGAGAATGCGTTCGGTCTCGGTGGGCTTGAAGCTCTGGAAGTCCTTGATGGCGAAGACCTGCTTTTCTCCCAGCATGGGAACAGTTGACAGCTCGGCGAGCAGGTCGGCGCACTTGATGGCGCGGCCATCGATACGCCGATAGCCTGTGGCGAGGTCCTGTCCGCCAAGGAAAGACCGGGCGAGGAACTTCTCGGCCTCTTTGATGCGGTAGTCCTCGCTGCCGAAGAAATAGTAGGCCGGTTTGAATCGACCGGCCGAGATGTCTTTTAGTAACGTCCTGGGATCAGCCATCGCTTGTTAGTATATGGCTGATCCGTGTTGTGGGTCAATTGAAAAGGTCTTCGAAGGCAGCGTTGTCATCGGTCGGCACCCATTCGAGGGAGAACCGATAGCGGTCGCGATAGCCGACGGCCCTTTTGAACAGGTGAGAGAAGACGGGGGGCGGATCTTCGCGGCAGTTGATCTGATTGATCACGGAGATATTGTTGCCGTAGATCTGGAAGGTATGGTTGGCGAAGTATTTCTGGTTGGAGTCAATGAACTCCAGCATGGCCAGCAGGCTGGCGTAGTCGCCGTGATTGCGATCGACAGCATCGAAGGGGGCTTTGAACTTGATGCCGAGATCGGGGATGTGGAAGGTAACAACGGCTGACTTACTCAGGGCGTTGTCTTCCGGCAGTTCGACTGATCCGAAATAGCATTCCATATCGGTGACTATGGCAATTGGCGTGCCGGGCTATGGAGTAGCGTTTATCCTGTTGTTGTACAACGATATAACATGAATTTGGCGGAGTCGGATTGCAACCGAAGGTATGCATGGGGATTCATATAGGTCGTTGTGGCGCAGCGGGATCAGCTAAGCAGCAGTCTGGGGTCAGATGATGCGGGCGTAGGTGCGTTCGGCGTAGCGGTCGGTCATGCCGGCGATATAGTCGGCTATGACGATTTCCGGGCGTTCGGTGAGGAGCATTTCCTGGAATCGGGCGGGCATGAGTTCCGGTTGTTCGGAGAGCCTGGTGAACAGGGATTCTATGATCTTCTCGGCCCAATCGGCGAGGGACAGCAGGTGTTCGTGGCGGTACAGGCGGGCCATGAGGAAATGCTTGAGATCATCGACAGCCTCGGCAGTCGTATCGGGGTAGGTGCAGATCTTCTGGGTGCTGGCGCGGAGCTGATCGAGGGAGGTGAGATTGCGATCGGCGAGGTTGGCGGCGGTGTGATTGATGACATCGGAGGCAAGGCGGTTGAGCAGCAGGCGGACCACCTGGTAGCGTTGCTGATCAGGGTTGAGTTCGACAGTCTGGTCGGATTGATCAAGGCCAAGCTTGGCCCAGCAGTCGGTTTTGCGGAGATCATCGAGGGTGATCAGTCCGGAGGCCAGGCCGTCATCGATATCATGGGAGTTATAGGCGATTTCATCGGCGATGTCGACAATGGCGGCCTCGAGAGTAGGATGGGGGTGCTGGTCGAATCCGGGGACATGGATTTTGACGCTGGTCTCGTGCTTGATGATGCCCTCACGGACTTCGTAGGTGAGATTGAGACCGGGGTGCTCGGGGTAGCGCTGTTCGAGGTAATCGACCACGCGGAGGGACTGGCGGTTGTGATTGAAGCCGCCGAGAGGCTTCAGGAGCCGGTTGAGGACATTTTCCCCGCAGTGACCAAAGGGTGTGTGGCCGAGGTCATGGACGAGAGCGATGGCCTCGGAGAGGTCCTCATTGAGTTGCAGGGACCGGGCGATGGTGCGACTTATCTGGGCAACCTCGATAGTGTGAGTCAGTCGGGTACGGAAGTGGTCCTGTTCATGCGGGATGAAGACCTGGGTTTTGTACTCAAGGCGTCTGAAGGCCGCAGAGTGGACGATGCGGTCGCGGTCGCGCTGGAAGTCGGTGCGCAGGGGGTGGGGTTTCTGGGGATATTGACGTCCGCGGGATTCGGCGGACAGGGCCGCGAACGGGGCGAGCATGTGGTGCTCGCGCTTTTCGATCTGCTGGCGGGTGAGGGTACTCATGGCAGAGGAGGGCCTCCGTTGGGGTGGTCGTCCGCTGTGCTGCCGAAGCCGAAGGAGAGCGAGATAGTCTGAGAGAAGCCGAGGTCGGGGTGGAATGAGGCGGCGTAGGAAATGAAGGTGGCGCCGTAGGTAAGCTGGAGACCACCGCCGTATTTCATGGGCTCGGTGGAGATGCCCCAGAACAGCAGGCCATAGTCGGTGACCTGAACGAGTTGGCCGATGGCGAGTTGCAGGTCCTGGTCTTTCTGGCTGGTGGCACGGGCGACGACAGAATACGAGCCGCGTCCCTCGATTTCGGTCAGGAGGCTGTAGCGTGGATGCTCGGCAGGGGCGGCAGCGTGGAGTTTGGGACTGGTAAGATTGTCACCACTGATGGCGAGGTGGACAACCCGCCAATGGTAGCCGGCGGAGAGGCCAACGGTAGTGGCACTGAGGCTTTCGAAGCCGCCGCCGAAGGAGAGATGACGGTGGGAGATACTGGCGCCGAGTTGCCATGAGCGCCAGGTCGCGGCGGCGGCGAGTTTGGCCTTGCGTTCGAGCATGAGGTCTTCCTCGCCGAAGAAGGAGAGTCCGGCCGCCGCGGTGATGCTGCGGTACCGTCCGGCAGCCGAGAGGAAGGCCTGTTCGAACTGGGACAGCTCGTACTGGCGCATGGCACCGAGATCGACAAGGAAGGCTCCTTCGGCGATGCTGGCGGCGGGCAGTTCGACCAGGTCGGAGGCGGTGGGTCGGGAGAGGGCGATGGCACCGCCGAGGCCCTCGGCGCGGACGGTGGCGAGGTCGTAGGCACCTGAGGTTGCGGCCATGACAAGGACCAGTATGATGGTGAGGGTGTATCGCATATTCTTATCGCGCAATCACCACTGGTTGTTTGGCGGTGCCGACACCGCTTACTTCGTAGAGGGCGATGTACATACCAATGGGCAACAGGGTGCCGTTGTCGTCCTCGCCCCGCCAGGTGTAGGTGTCATAGAAGACGGGTGATTCCTCGGCGAAGGTGCGGACGGCTCTCCCCTGCCGGTCGAATATCTTGAGGGTGTAGGATTGATCGGAGGGTGCGGTGAGAATGAAGGCGGTGGTGTCGGGTCCGTGTCCTGAGCGGGCGGCGAAGACGGGCGGATCGACGGCCAGAGTGACGGGTGCGAGGCGTGTTTCGAAGACGATCTGGTTGGCACCGCCGGGTGAGCCACCGGGGACTGTTGAGCGGCCCCATCGGTCGATATTCGGAGACTCCTCGCCGCGGCACCAGGTGAAGTTGTCGGGATACGAGTACGTATAGGTGAAGTTGTCAGCCTGGATGCCGAGATGATCGATGAGGTAGATCTGATCGCCCGCATTGTTGAGCACCGGCCAGGACGGTGGCTGGATGACCGGTCGGGCGAAGCCATTATAGTAGCTATTGAATGCGAAAGCATCGCGGGCGAGAATGAAGTATTCGCCGGGAGCGAGGATCAGTTCGAAATCGGAGATGACAAATGAGTTCTGGGCATCGCCGATTCGCCAGTTGGAGATGTCATAGGGGATGTCGAGGCGGTTGTGCAGTTCTATCCATTCGGTGCCGATGGTGGTGTCGGGATTGGCCAGGAATTCGGTGATATAGAATGGCGGATACTGGTCCCCGGGGACGATGAGCTGGCGCTGGTTGTTGCGGTTGCGGTCATCGGGTGAGACATCGACAATGATATCGACATAGATGCCGGGCAGGCTGTAGTTTCGCTGGACTTCCACCACTTGTCCTGGTTGGATGCCGGGAATGGGGGCCACGCCGATAGTGTCGGGTACGCCCTGGGGATCGGCGGGTGGATACAGGTAGTGAGCAAGGGCATCGGTAATGGTAGTCAGGCCGCGGTTTTCGATTTTGGCGGAGATGGTGGTGAGGCCGTCTTTGACGTAGGTGCCGACAGAGGCGACGGCGAGATCGACGGGAACGGGGGCGAGTGAATTGATGAAGCCGGGCGTGGATCCGGTACGGTCGACACACTGGTGAACGGAATCGGAGTTGGGATGGAGCCGTTCCCATGAGAAGCCGTCCTGGCCCTCGTTGTCCCATTGGAGGGTGGAGATTGGTTCGAAGGCCTTGTCGGCGAGGATGACACTACCGCCGGTGTTGACGAGGCTGAGGCTTCGCGCTTCGAACGGGGGCTGGATGATGGCTTCCTGAGGCGAATCGCCCCAGACGCCGGAGTTGTTACCCCAGTAGCCCTCGAATCCTGGTGCGGTGGGTGTACCGTAGAGTGTCTGGCAGACGATATAGTGCTCCTCGGGTCGGATGCGAATGTCGGGCAACTCGATGACGACTGTTCCTGCCTCCAACAGGAAGTTGGACAGCCGAATAGAGACGGTGGAATCATTGTAAAGCTCGACCCATTCGAGACGTCGGGAGGTTCCCGGTTCATTGGCCATGACTTCATTGACGATCACGCCGGCGGCCAGGCAATCGGCGGCGGTTACCAACAGGGCCAGCAGCAGGAGCATAAGGGCGAGGCGTCTCATAGGCTCACCGTCGTAGTAATGGCTATACTGGTTTCGTGCGTATCGGAGTAGTCGCGGGCATAGCGATGGGAGAGCTTGAGTCCGATGTCGAGTGACTTAGTATAGTGTTGTGTAATCTGCAGATACATGTAGTAGTAATCAAGCGTCCGCTGCTTAAGGTTCCACCTGGCGACATTCACCCAGAGATCGATCCGACCGAACTGAGCTGAGCGAATGTGAGTATCGAGCATGAGCGAGCCGTAGTCGGGTCTATCCTCGCGGGTCTGCAGGGCAATATAGGACCTCAGCGACCATTGCGCACGGGTAAATCGTGATTGAAGGCGGATTCGGAGGTCGTTTTGTCGTGGAGTTGTGGTTGTGGTGAGATAGCGGCTGTTAAAAAGGAGGTCGAATCGCCATTGCAGGGAGCCGGAGGCTTGCCAGTCAAGGGCGGAGAGCCACTGGAAGCGGTCGGATCCTGCGGAGTGATAGCCGGCGAGCAGGTCATTGGTCAGATCGAGCGACGGTGTAAGTTTCAGGATGGTTCTGAGCAAGCCGCCTTTCTGTGAGACCCGCCGTGAGGAATAGGCGAAATCCAGTGCAGAGACGGAATCGGCGACACGGAGAATAGCGGACTTGCTGCCTGCCGTAAGGTCATACCAGCGGTTTCCATAGGACCATAGAGCATACGAGACCTGGGCTTTTCGAAAACGGTGGCGTCCCTCGAGCAGGGCCGCGCGCCAGGAGGGTTGGTCGCCGAACTGGTAGCTGACTTCGCCGCGCACGTACCCGGAGCGGTAGCGGTTGTGTCCGGAGACGCCGAGATTGAGGTCATCGTTGGCAGCCTCGTCGGCTCGTCGTCGCAAGCGATTGAAGCTGGAGATGAGGCCGAGTTGTGCAGAGCCCACTGACCGTTGGATGATGGTGGCGGCGGTGGTAAGCTCGTAGTTACTGCCGCGCGAGATGGCGGCAATGGATTCAGCCTGCCAGAGGCCGGTGCGCCATGTTGCGAGGAGTCCATTGTAGCCGGCGTAATCGGGGAACAGAAATGACTGGCCGGTGAGCTTGTCGGGATAATCCAGCAGCTTGGCGGGGTGTCCGATGATACTGCCCATACCGAAACGAGCGGTGAAGTTGCCGAGGGTCAGACGGCGCAGGGGCGAGTTTTCGGGGGTTAAGGTGAGCGAACGGCGGACGATACGTTCTGTCCCGGCGGGGCTTCGGCGCAGGGACAGATCGAGATTCACATCGCTGGCGGGCGCCAGGCTCAGGTCGGTGTTGAACGCCCAGGGGGTATTTTGCTCGAGGGCGCGGTGCCATCGCTGGCGAAGGTAGCCGATTTGTCGGCGCGATGGTTGGTCTTTCACGAATGGTTCTCGCTGGGTTTGCTGCAACTCTGCTATCATCTCCTGAGGGAGGGGGAGGAAATGGGTCAGATTGGGGATGATATCCTCGAGGAAGATGTTGGAGCTGTCCAGGCCGAACAGTTGGAGTTGCCAGAGGTAGTAATACTGCGCGGAGTCGATTTCGCCCCGATCGAGCGCCTCGGCGAGTTCGTCCTCGGATGGATAGATTTCAGTTGTCAGTTCCTGAGCCGGTAGCTCTCCGACAAGGAGCATCAGGATCAGCACCAGCCCCCAGATGTGCCGCGTATTCATCTAAGCCCGTATTTCTTGATCTTTCGGTAGAGAGTTCGTTCACCAATGCCCAGACGCCTTGCGGCTTCCTTTCGGTTACCGCCGGTTTGATCGAGGACTTTCTCTATCAGTTGCTGTTCCATTTCTTCCATACTGCGGGCGGACTCGGCGGCGCCATAGGATTCGGGGCCGGTCTGTTCGGTCGGTGCCTCGGGTGGCAGGTGGGCGAGAATGAGCTCGCGGAGCATTCTGACCTCATTGCCGAGTTGCATAATGGCGCGGTAGATGAGTTCCTGGCCGGCTTCCTCGACCGTACGCCCGGTGGAGACGGGGAGGTTGGAGGCGACCATGTGTTGCTCCTCGATGAAGCGCTCGATATCCTCGGTTTCGACCAGTCCCCCACCGCCTTTGAGGGCGACCATACGCTCGGCGAAGTTGCGAAGCTGGCGCACGTTGCCGGGCCAGTCGTATTTCATCAGCAGATCCAGGGCGCCATCGGTGTAATCCATCTTCGGGTGTCGTCGCCAGAAGTGAGAGAGCAGGGGCTGGATGTCGTTCTTTCTTTCGAGGAGCGGTGGCAGGGTAATTTTGACGACGCCGATGCGATAGTAGAGATCTTCGCGGAAGGAGCGGTCGGCGATGGCCTCGTTGAGGTCTCGGTTGGTAGCGGAGACAACGCGGACGTCAGCTTTCTGCGGTGTGGATGAGCCGACCGGATAGTAGGTACCATCCTCGAGTACGCGCAGCAATTTGACCTGCGTCTCCCCCTTGGTTTCGCTGATCTCATCGAGAAAGATGGTACCGTTGTCGGCCTTGTGGAAGAGTCCCTCACGTTTGCCGACAGAGCCGGTGAAGGCACCCTTTTCGTGGCCGAAGAGTTCGGATTCGAGGATTCCCTCGGCAAGGGCGGCGCAATTGATGGCAACGAAGGTTTGGTTTTGTCGTGGTGAATTGTCATGGATGGCACGGGCCACCAATTCTTTGCCGGCGCCGGAGGGGCCGACGATGAGGACTGAGACCTCGGTTGGGGCGATGCGCTCGATGGTTTCGGCGACGACCTTCATTTTATGGGATCGGCCCACGATACCGTAGTTGTCCAGCAGATTCTTGACATGAAGGATGGCGGCGACCTTGCGCTGGATACCCTCCTGGCCCAGTTCGCGGGAGATGATACCATCGATGTAGCCGGGTTCATCGTGTCCGATCTGGTTGGAGTCGACGACACGCCAGATGTCGGTCAGGGGGTTGAAGCGGCGTACTCGCACGCCGACGGAGCGGACCAGATCGGTGCGGGATTCATCGGCGAGGATAAGGTCGATATGTCGTTCGCGGACGATCTGGTAGAGGTGTGACAGTTCGGTGACGACCTCACCGATTCGTTCCCATTCGATGGGGTCGGCGTGGACGCGATCGGGGCTTGCGACGATCACGATGCGAGATCTGCTATCGGGCACGGTTGGTCTTGCTCCTATCGCTTGCGGGGAGGCTTCTTCTTGCCGGTGGTTTTTCGCGGGCTGTTCTTCTTGCCTGGAGGTTTGGTGCCGGCCTTTGACCTGGACCTGGGTTTGGAGTTGGATTTGGTCTTAGTCTTCCGGCCGGAGTTTGGCCCGGATTTTGTCTTTGGCTTGCGGCTGCCGCCAGATTTGGGCTTTCGCTCGGTTGCATGCGGCGGCTGGTCCTGCTCTTCATCCGGCCGGGCGAGATAGAGGTCAAGTTCGTTGCTGGCCTTGTCGACTCGTACTACCCCCACCTCTACGGCAGAACCGAGGCGGTAGGATTTCTTTGAGCGACGACCAATGAGCTGGTAGTTCTTCTCATCGAATTGATAGTAGTCATCATCGATAGTCGAGACCCGGACGAGCCCCTCTACCCCGAGTTGATCGAGGCGCACGAAGAAGCCATAGCCAGTGACGCCGGTAATGACGCCCGGGAAGACCTCGCCGACATGTTCAGCCATATAGGAGATCTGCTTGACCTTGACGGCGTGGCGCTCGGCGGATTCGGCGAGGCGTTCGGTTTCGGAGCAGTGGGTGGCGGTGCGATCGATGATGTCGCTGACCTTCTGGCCGAACTGCTTGGGGTAGCGACCTCGCTTGAGCTTGCGCAGGAGGCGATGCACCAGCAGGTCGGGGTATCGTCGGATGGGCGAAGTGAAGTGCGTGTAGTGGCGGAAGGCCAGTCCGAAGTGGCCGATATCCTGTCGCTGGTAGACGGCCTTCTTCATGGAGCGGAGCATGAGTTCATTGACGAAGCCTTCCTCCGGGGTGCCCTCGACCTTCTTGAGGAATGTGGCAAAGACGGCCGGTTTGATATGCTCGGAGACGGGGAACGAGTAGCCGAGTCGTGACATCATGTCGGCGAAGTCCTGGATTTTTTCGACATCGGGTCGCTCATGGACGCGATAGATGAACGGGACGCCTTTCTTGAACACATGAACAGCGACGGCCTTGTTGGCCGCGAGCATGAACTCCTCGACAAGCCGATGGGCTTCAAGGCGAATACGGTTACCGATTTCGATAACGCGGCCTTGCTGGTCAAGGACGATCTTGGCCTCGGGGAGATCGAAATCGAGGGAACCGTCGGCAAAGCGTCGCTTGCAGAGCAGTTGGGCGAGTTCGCGGGCAACGAGGAGATTATCGGCGACCGGCCTGGTGTGCTTGTCGGGCTTGCCGGTGTCGAATAGTTCCTGTACCTGCTCGTAGGCGAGACGGGCCCGGGACTTGATGATGGTGTCCTTGATCTCCCAGCTTTGCAACTCCCCGTTGGCATCGATATCGATTATGACGGAGTGGGCCAGCCGGATTCGGTCGGGGCGCAGTGAGCAGATATCATTGGAGAGGGCCTCGGGGATCATGGGGATCACCATTCCCGGCAGGTAGACGGAGTTGCCGCGTGTGAGGGCTTCCTTATCGAGGGCGGTACCGGG
>CAZXRO010000029.1:0-4152 GCA_964642435.1 uncultured Ignavibacteriales bacterium | reverse complement strand
GGGTTGGACGAAGTGGGACACATCGGCGATATGGACGCCGAGGCGGTAGCCATCGCCGATGCGTTCCACGCTGACGGCGTCGTCGAAGTCCTTGGCATCGGAAGGATCGATAGTGTACACGCATTGGTTGGTAAGGTCTTCTCGATGGGGCGCTTCGTCCTCGATGGCGGCAGCGGAGGCGCGCTCGGCTTCATCGATAACATCGGGGGGGAATTCCTCCGGCAGGTTGTAGCTCTTGACGACAGTGAGCATATCGACGCCGGGGTCGCCGGGGAATCCGAGCACCTCGGTGATACGTCCGAGGGGGTTGCGGTTGGGGTCATCCCACTCCTCGAGAACGGCGACGACCTTCTCGCCATCGCGGGCGCCCTGGGAGTCCTTGACGGGGATGAGAATATCGCGATGGATGCGCGGGTTGTCGGGGGTGACGAAGACGAAGTTGCGGCTGGTGTGGACGGCGCCAACGATATTGCGGGCGGCGCGTTCGACGACACGAATAACAGCGCCGGTGGGGCGACCGTCGGAGATGCCAGTGCGTCGGACCATAACCTTGTCGCCATCGAGGGCGGTATGCAGTTGTCGTTCCGGGATGAGGATGTCTGGGTCATCCTCGCCGTGTTCGACGAAGCCGACGCCGGATCGAGTGATGCTTATAGGAGCGACAAGCACATTGAGTTCGGAAGCTAGTCCGATACGGTTGCGCTTGAGAAGGACGAGTTCGCCGGAGTCGACAAGTTCGCGGATGACGGTTCGGAAGCGGCGGTAGTCCGATTGGGGAATATCCAGCGCAGTAGCCAGTTCCTTGACCTTCATGGGTCGATGTGACTTCTGGCGGACGAATTCCACGATTTTGTCTCTATCAAATGCCATATGGCATTAATAGTATAACTGATTGGCTTCGTAGTCAAGAGCAATGGCAAAATGGCACAAAAAGTGGCCATTCTGGCAGGGGGGACGTTGTCCCCACTATTCCTTTCGAGGGGGCAGAGAGTTCGGAGTATATGTGCCAGAGGGCGTGGAGTAGCCGGGTATGGATTGTGATCTGGCGGGATTACATTAGATAGCTTGACTGGCTCACCCTGTCGTGGCACCCGGCGTGAAGACCTGAGCGATCAGGGGGCGTTGTCCCGACTGTTCATTTCGAGGGGGACGTATCATCCAGATGAGCAGGGGGAAGCGGGTCAGGATCAAATGGGATTGAACATTAAAGGCCCGCCGTGTTGGCGGGCCTTTTGGGGAGTAAAGATAAAGTGCCTCAAATGAGGAGGTTGTTAGTTTTTTCCGCGGCGCGGGCGATTGTCATCATTGTCGCCCCAGGGTCCGCGCATACGGTCCTTGCGCATGTCCTTGAGCATGGACTGCTGTTCCTCGGTGAGGACGTTCTTGACGGCCTGACGGTGGCGGAAGTGCATTTTCTGCATTTCGGCTCGTTTGGCGGTGACGTCATCGATAGCCGAGAAGACCTCGCTTTGGGAGGGGTTGTCCTCGGTGCGCAGGGTATGGAGTTTTATGCGCGCCTTCTCGAGTTCGGACTGCAGGTCGACGCGCTCAAGGGCGAAGGTTTCGGCCATATCCTTGAGTTTGGTCTGCTGCGGCTCGGTGAGGTTCAGGTCCTCGGCATGCATCATGAGCATGTGGATGCCCATACCATCGCCGCGCATACCCATACCCTTGCCGGCCTTGCCTCCGCGCATGCCTTTGCCGCCGTGCGGACCAGACATATCACAACGGGGAGCACCGGCGTGCTGCATAGTACAGTCGCGGTCACCGCGTTGGCCCCATCCGGGTGCGGCGATGACGCTGCCGGTGATGAGCAATGCGGCGGCGATGATGATGGTGATGGTGGTTTTCATAGTGTACCTCCTTGGTAGCATAATGTCAGATTACTGATTATCGGTGTTTTGCAGGCGATTCTGTCCCGGGCCCTGGGGAGGACCGCCGCGGCCCATGCGGTCGCGAAAACCGCGGAGCTTCTTTAGGAGTTCATATTCGAAACGTTCGTGGAAGATGACCAACCTGGCCATCTGCCCGGAGGTCAGAATCGAGCGAGCCTCCTCGATGAACTTGTTCATGGCATCATTGTGTTGCCTGTGCAGTTGCTGCAACCTGTCGATAGAGCGCTCGATCTCGGTATCGGTCATCGACGTATCCTTGATGGCATCGGCCAGGCTGTCGAGCAGATCGCGGCGCTGCATGTCGAGTTGTTGTTGCTGGCGACGCATAGCCTGAAAGGCGGTGAGAAATGGCAGTTCCTGATCCTCGTTCAGGTCGAGCAGTTCGAGCAGTTTGAGCATGCGCAGTTGTTCGAGGTGCTTGCGCTCGGCGCGGTCGTGTCCCGGGAAACCGGGACTATCGGAAGGTCCTGCCTGGGCGAACATCATGCCGGGCTGCATGGGGCAGTCGGCATGGTTGGCGCTCGCGGTGGCGAACAGGCCACAGGTGAGCAGTATCACGAGAAGGGTGAGGGTCGGTTTCATAGCAGGTCTCCTACCTGGAAATTCTCCTGGAGGTATTCAAATTCCTCGTCGGTCAGATCGTCGAGCAACCACTCGGAGGCTTCGACACTCTGTCGGGAGGCGAAGTCGCTGATGAGGGCGGCGGTGGTTGATTCGTTCGGTTCGATGAGAGTTATGGAATCACTGTCGGCCGCGGTTGTGACCGAGGTGGTAGTTGTTAGAAGCGCAGTGTTGGACGCCGGGTTCTGAACGTCCAGGGCGAGCATGACGGCGACAGCCATCAGGGCAATTGAGGCAGCCGCGGCTGCGGCCTGATACCAGGGACGGCTAATGGCGCGCAGGTGCTTTTGTTCGACGGTGGTGTCGATTTCGGTTTCGATACGTTCGAGCAGGGTATCGAAATCGGCGCCATCGAGATAAAAGGCATCATCCTCGGGCATAGCCTGATCGAGGGCGTGCAGTTCGTCCCAGAAGGCACGGGCCTCGGGATTGGTCTTGAGGATGGCAGTGAGATCATCGGGGAGGTCGGTATCGCCGAAGTGCTCAAGCAGGCGGTCTTTGATATCCTGTGACAGGCTCATATCAGGCCCTCCTGTTGGGCATGAACGCGCAGTTTGGCGACGGCCTCCCGGTAGTGGGTCTTGACGGTGCCGAGGGCCTTGCCGGTGGCTTTGGCGATATCGGCGAAGGGCATTTGCTGATAGTAGCGCAGTTCGAAGACGCTTTTCTGCATTGGCGGTAGTTCGCCGACGAATTGCAGGATGCCTTCAAGGAGTTTGTCGTGCCGGGATTGCTCGAGGTTGTCGTCATGGATGGCCTCGTGGCGAGAAATCACTTCGGTTTGTGCGGCGGTCTTGCGCTGGTTGGCGGCGATATAGTTGAGGGCCTTGTTGTGCGCGATTTTCAGCAGCCAGCTATCGAAGGCAGCTTCCTCGCGGAAGTCCTTAAGTGACTGCCAGGCAGCGACAAAGCTATCCTGAGCGAGGTCTTTAGCGGCCTCTTTGTCACCGGTCATTCGATATGTCAGGGCTACAGTTCGGTTCATCATCAGCCTCACTAATCGGGAGAACGCCTCCCGGTCGCCGTTTTTGGCTTGCTGGACAAGGGGTTCTGATATGTGTTGGTCCAGTCTTGTCATTATGGCCTTTTCATCGAGTAAGACAGTGTTCAACCCCGAAGGATTAATCGGCGGGCAATGCAGAACAAGAAAAAAGGCCGGAGAGGGTCCGGCCTTAGAGATTGTATTTGGGGAGGTTGGATTAGTCTTTCTTGCTCCGTTCGAGAACCTTGCTCCACTGGGAGAGGTTTTCGAGGACTTTGCCGGTACCGCGGACAACACAGGTCAGCGGATCATCGGCGACATTGACGGGCAGGTTGGTTTCCTCGCGGAGCCTGCGATCGAGTCCTCGCAGGAGGGCACCACCGCCGGTGAGGATGATACCGCGTTCGAGGATATCGGAGGCGAGTTCAGGTGGTGTACGTTCGAGGGCTTGTCGGACGGCCTCGACGATAATATCGAGTGTTTCGGAGAGCGCCTCGCGGACCTGCACGCTTGAGAGCTTGAGATTTTTGGGGACGCCGGCGACGAGGTCGCGTCCCTTGATATTGACCGAGAGTTCCTTGTCGAGGGCAAAGGCGGAACCGATTTTGATCTTGATATCCTCGGCGGTGAGCTCACCGATGAGCAGGTTGTAGT
>CAZXRO010000028.1:0-17838 GCA_964642435.1 uncultured Ignavibacteriales bacterium | reverse complement strand
CTGCCGAAAATCTCGGGCAACTTAGCCGAGCCGTCAAAAAGCACAAGGCAGACCTCGGCATGGCCTGCGATCCCGATGCCGATCGGCTCGCTTTGGTCGATGACAAGGGCCGCCCCATCGGCGAGGAACTCACCCTGGCCATCGCCGTCAAGCATGTCCTCAGGAATCACAAGGGCAGCACCGTGATCAACTTGTCAACGTCACGGGCAACCGCCGATGTTGCCGAAGCTCTTGGCTCCAAAGTGCATTATGCACAGGTCGGCGAGGCCAACGTCGTCCAAGCCATGCGACAACGTAAAGCCGTAATCGGTGGCGAAGGCAACGGTGGTGTTATCTACCCGACATCCCATGCGGGCCGCGATTCACTCGTCGGCGCCGCACTCGTGCTGGCGTGCCTGGCCGAGGAATCAATGACCCTCTCAGAATTAGTGGAAACACTGCCGAAATATTACACTATAAAGGCAAAGGCCGAGCTGCCCTCGGATTTCTCGGCTCGTTTGAAGCGCTTCTCCAAAGAGGCTGCAAACCTCCTCGGCAAGCACAAAGTGGACAAACGCGATGGCCTGCGGTTCGACTTCGAGCACGGCTGGGTGCAAATCCGCTCCTCGAACACCGAACCCATATTCCGATTGATTGTAGAGACAGACAGCGACCAGCTCACCAGGCAGTTGTCGCACGATGTTATGGCGCATTTCAAGGCATAGGAACACAAATATGTGCGGTATTGTAGGATATGTTGGCACTCAGCAAGCCGTGCCCCTTCTCATGAGAGGTCTCAAACGCCTCGAATATCGTGGCTATGATTCAGCCGGTATCGCCCTCCAAAGCGATAGTGATGGTCTCCGGGTCGCCAAAGCCGCAGGCAAGATCGTCAATCTCGAAAACGAAATCGCCGAATGGAATTTCCCCTGCTCACTCGGAATTGCTCACACCCGGTGGGCCACCCACGGCGAACCAACACAACTCAATGCCCACCCCCATACCGATACCAACCACGAGATTGCCATCGTGCACAACGGGATCATTGAGAACTACCGAACTCTCAAGGAGTTCCTGAATCGACAGGGTTACGATATCCGCACCGACACCGACACCGAGATACTCGTCCACCTGATACGCTTCAGCTATCAGGGCGATTTGACCAAGGCCGTCCGGCTCGCCCTCTCGCAGGTCGAGGGAACCTACGGCATAGCCGTCATCTCCTCTTTGCACCCCGGGCAAATCGTCGCCGCCCGAATGGGATCGCCACTGGTCATTGGTCACGGCAATGGCGAGAATTTCGTGGCCAGCGATGTTTCCGCCATGCTCGACCACACCAACCGTGTCGTCTACCTCGAAAATGGCGAGATTGCCACTGTCACGGCCAATGACTACAGCGTCACCAATATCGAGAACGAACAGGTCTTTCCACATGTCGAAGAAGTAAGCTGGACCCTGGAGCAAATAGAAAAGAGCGGCTACGACCACTTCATGCTCAAGGAAATCTATGAGCAGCCGCATACCCTCCAGCAGGCTATCAGGATACGTCTCAACAAGGAAGAAGGCATCCCCAGGCTCAATGGTCTCAACCTCCAGCAGGAAGAACTCAGGAGCATCAGACGTGTCTATGTCACCGCCTGCGGTACCTCCTGGCACGCCGGACTCGTCGGCGAATACATGATTGAGGAGCTGGCACGAGTTCCCGTCGAGGTCGAATACGCCTCCGAATTGCGCTACCGCTCACCGATATTCGATCCCGAATCCGTCTTCTTCGCCATCAGCCAATCGGGAGAAACTGCCGATACCCTCGCTGCCCTGCGCGAGGCGCGATACCATGGTATCACCTGCCTCGGTATCGTCAATGTTGTCGGCTCCAGTATTGCCCGCGAAACCGATGGCGGCGTGTACATCCATGCCGGCCCCGAAATCGGAGTCGCTTCCACCAAGGCCTTTACATCGCAGGTCATTGTCCTCGCCCTGATAGCCACCCTCCTCGGACGTATGCGCCACCTGTCAGTGCAGCAGGGACAGGAGATCATCGAGGCCATGGAGAAAATCCCCGGCCAGGTCCAGCAGATTCTCGATCAGGCTGAATCCATCAAGTCAATAGCACAGGAATACTACAAGTCCAACAACTTCCTCTACCTCGGACGCGGTATCAATTTCCCCGCCGCTCTCGAGGGCGCCCTCAAGCTCAAGGAAATCTCCTACATTCACGCCGAGGGATATCCCGCCGCCGAAATGAAACACGGCCCCATCGCACTCATCGATGAAAACATGCCCGTCGTCGTTATCGCCCTGCGCGATGCTGTCTATGACAAGGTCATGTCTAATATCGCTGAGGTAAGAGCCCGTCGTGGCAGGATTATTGCCATCGCCAACGAGGGCGATACCGAAATCGCCGAAAAGGTCAATCATGTTATCTACATCCCACAGACCTTCCGCTTGCTTTCCCCGTTGCTGTCGGTCATACCGCTGCAACTGCTGGCGTACTACATCGCAGTCATGCGTGGATGCCATGTCGACCAGCCCAGAAATCTCGCGAAGTCTGTCACGGTAGAGTAGAGCTCTCGTTACAAACCTCAGCAAGCTGGTGCATCTGCAGATATCTGTCGGAAGAGAAAAGCGGCTACGAGCCCGAACCGCACGGGTTACCCAAACAGCTTCTCGGGAATCCACAAGTGGACTATTACGTTGGCCTCGCGCTGCGGAAGAGCCATTGCGGAGATACGGCAGTTCTGTTTGATCGCACTACGCTCCGCCTCTGGAGCATTGGCCTCGATCATCTTGTTGACCGATGCTATCACATCCTCAAGGTCTGCATAACCTTTGACGAGGTAACTGACCTTACGGAGCTTGCCCCATTTCGTGTTCTCGACATCTTCCATACCATTCAATCTATCGGCAACACAAAACGCCAACTTCACAAATGAGACAGCACCAGCAAACACTTGGTTGCTTTTTGCGCAGAGAGTCGTCTTTCATGCAGAAATGCGACTCTCTACGCAGAGTCCAAATAAAACCGGATGCTATTGCTCCACTTGCGGCAAATCCCGCTCAAGCTGCTTGTCTATGCGTGTGCCCAGCGCGTAATCAGCCTGCAGGAGCGTATGGATTTCGCGCGTCCCTTCATATATCGACGCACCCTTGGAATTGCGAAAAAATCGCTCTACCGGGTATTCATCAGAGAAACCATAAGCGCCAAAGACCTGCACCGCATCGGCTGCCGCCTTCTCCGCCTCGCGACACGCTATCCACTTGGCCAGCGAGGTCGCCCGCGTCGAACGCTTCCCCTGGTTCTTCAACCAGCCAGCCTTCATCCACAAGTACGTGCTGTACTCGTACCCTGCTTCCATATTCGCAATCATTTGCTTGACCAACTGATGCTCGGCAATCGGTTGATTGAAGGTCTCACGCTCCTTGGCATATCCCACACTCGCATCGCGACACGCCTTGATCAGTCCACAAGAACCCGCAGCCACCGTGTACCGACCCTGGTCCAGACAGAACATCGCAATCTTAAATCCCTGACCCTCTTTGTACACCAGGTTCTCAGCCGGAACACGCACATCCTGCATCGAGATGAACCCCGTGCTCCCCGCACGGACACCCAGCTTGCCGTGAATCTTGCCCGTCGTCACCCCCTCCCAGGCACTCTCTACAAGAAATGCCGACAGCCCACTGTGATCGCGCGCGGCCTTCTTCTCAAGATCCGTCCAAGCGAAAATGAGGAAGTAGTCGGCCACATCCGCCAGCGATATCCACATCTTCTCACCATTGAGAACATAGCTGTCGCCGTCTTTGACCGCCGTCGTCTGAATACCTACCGCGTCAGACCCCGCCGCCGGCTCCGTCAACCCGAACGTACCAATCTTCTCACCCTTCGCCGCCGGCACCAGATACTTCTCCTTCTGCTGCTCGTTGGCCCATGTCAGAACCGGCAGCGAATACAGCCCAATATGCACCGATAGCACCACCCGCGCCGAGGTATCACCGTATTCGAGCTCCTCGCACGCCAGCCCGAGCGAGATGTAGTCAGTACCCAAACCGCCGTACTTCTCAGGAATACAGAAGCCCAGCAGGTTGGCCTTGGCCATCGCCGGCAGCAAATCCGGATTCGGTTTGTGGTTGCGGTCGTACTCCTGAATGGTTGGCGTGATCACCTTGCTGGCGACATCACGAGCCATATCGCGAACCGCCAATTGGGTCTCAGTAAATGCGAAGTCAATCATTGTCTCACCTGTTTCTATTCGGCAGCGTCATACCTTTTGGAATGAGTATATACATGCCCGTCATAACAAAGTCAACGCTCCCCACGTTCCCCTTACCGACCACTGCGAATCTTTGTGATCCTGTTGCTCACCATGGCCTCTTTGCGTATATTCCAGACTCTAAAACCATAGCTCTTTGAGGCCCCAATGGATAAGCAGGCACGGATCAACGCCGACATCATTCCCTACACCCAGGAGTACGCCCGAACCGTCTTGTCCTGGATCGAAAGCGAGGACACCCTCTATTCCGTCTGTCGCTCCAAAAACTATCCTCCACCGGATAACCTGATCGAGTCCTGGCAGCGCAAGGATGTCACCAGCTATCTCCTCTCAACCCATGGCAAAATCGTCGCCTACGGCGAACTGTGGAATCGCCCCCTGGAACTGGCCGTCGAAATCGCCCACCTGATTGTCGATCCTTACAAGCGCGATGAAGGCTGGGGAAGCCTGATGCTCGATCTGCTCTACTCGCGGGCCGCGGCCCGCCCCAATGTCGCCAAGGTCGTGATCCACCTGTTCAACGAGGACCCCGAAGCCCTCGGCTGCTTCGTCAAAGCCGGCTTCGAACTGCAGGGAACTACCACATATACACAGGGCCTCAAACTGATTCGACTCGTCGAGCCATGATTATGTTACCGTCAAACAACGCTTTGTGTGAATTGATAACCAATGAGGGATGACGTTATGAGCGAGTACAAGAACCTGCTGGTTGAGACAAAAGAAGGCTGCCTCGTGGTCACGATCAATCGCGAGAAAGCCCTCAATGCGCTCAACGCCGAGACTATCGCTGAAATGCAGAAGCTCTTCAGCTACTACTGGACCGATGACACCATCAAGGTCGTCGTTATCACCGGCACCGGCCCCAAGGCCTTTGTGGCCGGCGCAGATATCTCCGAACTGGCCGACACCGATCTTCGCTCCGGTACCGACACCGCCGCCCGCGGTCAGTACCTGATGAAGACCATCCAGAACTTCCCCAAACCCGTCATCGCTGCCATCAATGGCTTCGCCCTCGGCGGTGGCTGCGAGCTGGCGATGGCCTGCGACATCCGCCTCGCCTCCGAGAAAGCCCGCCTCGGACAGCCGGAGGACAACCTCGGCATTATCCCCGGCTACGGTGGCACTCAGCGCCTGTCACGACTCGTCGGCCGAGGCAAGGCCATGCAACTCATCCTCACCGGCGAAATGATCACAGCCCAGGAGGCCCACCGGATCGGCCTGGTTGAGGAAGTCTATCCCCACGACGAGCTCATGACCAAGGCCATGGAAATGGCCGAGGCCATCTGCGCCAAAGCCCCCATTGCCATTCAAACCGCCAAGGAGTGCATAAATCGTGGCCTCGATGTTGCCCTGTCGGTCGGCTGCGATCTCGAGAAAGTCAGTTTCGGTCAAACCTGCGGAACGGGCGACAAAAATGAGGGAATGGAAGCCTTTCTCGAAAAGCGCAAACCAAACTTCACCGGACATTGATAACCGCTGAAGCTTCAGGCTGAGACTTCAATACAAGGGGCGAGATCTACCGGTCTCGCCCTGTCTGTCCCCGACAAACCCCACCGTGCATCCCGGCCTGTCGATGTGAAACCTTTATAGACCAAATCAGGTTATTATCGGCAATGGAACTCATTTCACTGTTCTTCCTTTCATTTGGTGTCGGTTTCTCCGGCGCCATGATGCCCGGACCGCTACTCGCCGTCGGGATCGCAGAAACGCCGCGCCACGGCTGGCAGACAGGCCCCGTCATCTCTGTCGGGCACGCCCTGGCCGAGATAGGCGTCGTCGTCCTGCTGGCTCTTGGCGTCGCCGCCGTGGCCCAGAGCCCGGCCGTAACCTCCATTATCAGCATCGTCGGTGGCATAGCCCTCGTCCTTATGGGCACAACCATGGCCATCGACATTCTCCGCGGTCGGCTCTCCTACGATGCTCGCGACGACAAACCCAGAGGCGGTCATGGCCTGCTCATCGGCAAGGGTATCACCGCCTCACTATCCAATCCCTACTGGTTCGTCTGGTGGGCAACAACCGGACTCGCCTTCGTCACTAAATCACTCGAATACGGCTTTATCGGCCCGGTTGTCTTCTACTTCGGGCACATCATGTCAGACTTCGTCTGGTTCAGCCTCGTCTCAGCACTGTTGTGGCAGGGAAAACGCCTGATCATGGGGACCGGCCTCAAAGTGCTGATCCTTGCCTGCGCCGCCTTCCTTGTGTTTCTTGGAGTCAGCTTCTTCATCGATGGAATCTCGACTCTCTCCTGAACCCAATTCGTATCAGGACACAGACGATGGACCTCACAATCAAACCTGTTTCGCCCTCAGACACCAGCTGGGTACTCGAGATCGTTCGTGGCTGGGGCGCAGACTTCATCGTCTCCCGCGGAAGAAAGATCTTCCCGACAGAAATCGATGGTTTCTATGCCATCGACGAGTCAGGACAACGTGTCGGCCTCATCACCTGTGAAATCCGCGACCACCAATGCGAGATAGTTACCCTCGATGCCTTCACGAAATTTCAGGGAATCGGCACCAGGCTGCTCGACACCGTCGTCAATGATGCCACCCTTCGCGGCTGCCATCGCCTCTGGCTGATCACCACCAACGACAACCTCGATGCCATCCGCTTCTACCAGCGCCGAGGCCTGACTATCGCCGCCGTCTACCCGAACGCACTCGCACGCTCCCGCAAACTGAAGCCTTCCATCCCCAAGATCGGCCAGTATGGCATCCCCCTACGCGATGAGATTGAATTCGAATTGATTCTGAAAGCCCCTCAGGACGAGCCAGCGTCAGGGAAATAACACCCCCCCATCCCGTGCTATCCGCCAAATCGCTCACTGCTGCCAAGCCGTGCCGTATGCAGGCGCGAATACACTGCTCCCTGCGGTGTCAAATCGGACTTGAACAGGACCAACTGATCAAGCAACACCTCGCGCGATTCAACTGCCCACGTCTCCACCTTGGCGACAACCGGCCTCACATCCTGGCCGCGCTTGACACGCCCCAGCGTCAAATGGGGCCGGAACCCCTTCTTCTCCTTCTCAAAACGCAGCGTCCGAACCCCCAACTCAACCTGCCGCGCCATCTTCGCCAGTTCCGTGCTGTCCCCCTCAAGGCCGACCCAGAACACGCTCGGCCTGCGCAAATTCGGGAACGCCCCCAGCGAGCCCAATGACAGCCGCGAGCAGGCAAACTCCGAGGCCACCCGGTCCAGCAACGTCGCCAGCTTCGGTACTACCTGCTCATCAGCCTCGCCCACAAAACGAACGGTCAGGTGAATGTTCTCAGGCTTCACCCACCTGACTCCCTCTCCTGATGGCCGAAGCTCATCAATCACCCCTCCCAGGTAGTCCTTGATCTCATCCGGCAGTGGCATCGCTACAAACAGTCTCACTCGTCCCTCAATCAATATCCAGGATTTCCCGCCTGAGCATCTCCATGGCCGCATACACCGACCGATGACGATTGACCGACCGATCACTGCCCAGCCTGAACAGCTTGACCCGCGTGCTATGAGCCGAGGACACCGCAATATACGTCGTCCCCACCGGCTTGTCCTCAGTACCCCCGCCAGGACCGGCGATGCCCGTAACCGAGACTGCATAGTCAGTCGCGAACTCCCGACGGCACCCCTCGGCCATCGCCCTCGCACACTCTTCGCTCACCGCGCCATGCTCACCGATTATATCCGGATCAACCCCAAGCTTATCAATCTTCGCTTGATTGGTGTAGGACAGAACCCCACCAACAAAATACGCCGAGGAGCCCGGAACCGAGGTCAACTGGCGACCCAATTCACCTCCCGTGCACGACTCCGCGACCGACACCGTCTTGTCATTGTCCCGGAGCAACTGCCCCACAATACCCTCCAGCGTGTCCAGGTCGTATCCATACACATACTTGCCGCATACCTTCTCGAGATAACGCTCCACCTGCTGCACCTTCTCACGTGCCTCGAGCTCGTCCTCGACCTCCGCATACAGCCGCAGATCAACCCCACTGTATGCCGGCAAATATGCTAACTTGACCCCCTGCGGCAACTCCAGCTCCGGCACAATCATCTCAGCCAGCTTCGACTCGATAATCCCTGTCGTACGCAGTTTGCGAACGTAGAGCGACGGTCCTTTCTTGATACCCTGCAGGTACGGCCCGACCGAGTCGGTCATGATCTGCCGCAGCTCCACCGGGACCCCCGGAAGCGAAATGAAAACATGCCCCTTCTCAACAATACAGATACCCAGCGCCGAACCCAGCTTGTTCGTGAACAACTCCGCCCCCTGCGGCAACAACGCCTGATTCTGATTTATGGCCGGCATCTCAATACCACGCGCCGCATAACGACGACGAATATCCTCCAGCACCTCCTCGTGATAGATCAAGTTGCGCTTGAACAACCGGACAATCGCCTTCTTCGTAATATCATCATCGGTCGGTCCCAACCCACCCGTCGTAATCACGATCCGCACCCGGCGCAATGCATCCCGGAAAACCTCCTCCATCGCCTCCAGCGAATCCCCGACTGTCGTTATCCGCCTGACCGAAAAACCCAGGTCCGTCAGCGACTGAGCTATGAAGGCGGCATTACGATCCACCGTATGACCGGTGATCAATTCCTCCCCGATCGTGACTATCTCTGCATCCATGGCTTTCCCTCAACTATTACCGGTTATCACCGGCCACCAGTGGTCGATCCCATAAAGCACCAGCCGCGTGAATACGTTCGCATATATACCGGCAACGATGTCATCCATTGTTATACCCCAGCCACCCTTCAGATGCTCCGCCTGGGCCGCCGGAGGTACCTTGACAACATCGAAAAACCGGAACGCGAAAAACGCAATCAGGTACGAACTCAAGCTATAAGGCAGAGCAACGACCGTCACCATCATACCTGCCCATTCGTCCATCACAATCTTCTTCGGATCATGCCCCCACAGACGTTCACCAATATTGGCACTCCATACCGACAGCCCGAAAAACACCACCGCCGAGGCCACAATAAGCGACTGATCTCCCCGAAAACCAAAATAGGCGATCAACCAGGCCGGGATCGTACCCACCGTACCGGCCACAATCGGGAAGAAACCCGAGTACAGACCGGTAGCCACACATACAGCAACCCGCTCGGTAAACCGTCCCATGCTACTTCAGTACCGTCTTTATCATATAGAAATACTTCACCACATAGTCGACCCCCGTCCACAACGTGACCGCCGCCGTCACCCACAAGAACACATTGAAATAGGTGACATAGTCAAATTGAAACGACGCCAGGGCCGGACTGTTGAAATGTTCCAGTGTCTTGATCAGATTGATATACGCCAGAATTACACCCACCACCGTCAGCTGCAAAAACGTCTTCACCTTGGCCCACCACGAGGGGGATATCACCATGCCGCGATACGCCGCAAGCAACCGCAGTCCCGTAATGAAAAACTCCCGGCCAATAATCAACATCACCGGCAGGGGGGAGACAAACCGCAGCGCAATGAATGATATCAACGCCGAACTCACCAATACCTTGTCCGCCAAGGGGTCCATGAACTTGCCGAATCCCGTGATGATACCATACTTGCGCGCATAGTACCCGTCAGCCAGATCCGTCAACGCTGCCACAACAAACAACCCCAGAGCCACAAGGTTCAGGTAGTAGTTCTCGACAATGAAGAAGTACATGAAAAACGGAGCTATGACTATGCGCAGGAGCGTGAGCTTGTTGGGCGTATTCATCGGAGAGAAAGTACGCCCCGGCCAGCCGAGTGTCAACGACAATGGCAAAACGCACCCGACCAGCACAATACCCCCAGCCAACTGACATCTGTTTCGCGGGAATCACAGTCGCGCCGAAACCCAATAAAAAAACCCAGGCGAGCTTGGCGGCCCACCTGGGCGGACGATATTAGGTAATCCACAGAAAGAGTAACACTTTCCGATTGCGTGAGTATTATACTAAATATCTGTGAGTTGTCAAGCAAAAATGACAGACCAAAAGGGAAATTTTCTGCAGGCCCCAAAACCACTTCCTCCAATCGCCAGCAATAGCCATAAAACCACCCGAACTCTGTGGCAACGGCTCTCGATAGCCGCCCCATAGCAGACGGTTTCTCCACAAAGTTATTGACAGGTTCTGCCCATCGTGTTTATTACTCCGTAAGCCATGACAAGCAAATGGATTACGCTCTTCAATGTTGTTAACAGCCCTTGATCAACCATACTCAACAACTAATGCCTTTGTAACCCCAATCTTATCAATTGGTTACACTGAACAGTTTCTTGAGAATGGGGTATCGCCCCGTCGCCCCCCTTTCATAGACGCCGCAAGTAATGTTTCCTACGTTTTTGCCCGCCAAGGATATATGCATTTATGTGAGAAAAACACCATTTTTTGTGGTTGTCGACAACCAAAACACAATATCTTGAGCACCGAGGCCTGTTGGGGAGGCATCTTGTGACGAACGAATTCGAAGCCCCGACTAAGATGCTTCGAAACGGTCGCGTTCTTCCGTTTGAATGGTCAAATTCAGCAACAGAGCAAACGTGCAGGAAGCACTACAGCAGGCTGAAAAGATGTGAACTGGCGAGAGGTTAGGGAGGTCTGACATTGAAGATTCGCCGTTATTTTACCAGGGATGGAGAGTCGCCATACAGTCGAATCAACTTCAACACCCGCAAATCTGAGATCAAAAACCCCGATGGCTCCACCGTGTTTAGCTTGGATCACGTCGAAGTACCGGATGCCTGGTCTCAGGTCGCAACTGACATTATTGCCCAGAAGTACTTCCGGCGCCGAGGAGTGCCGCAAACTGATCAGTCCGGAAAACCTCTCCTCAATGAGGATGGTACCCCTAAACTGGGCTCAGAAACATCAGCAAAACAAGTCTTTCATCGTCTGGCGGGCTGCTGGCGGCATTGGGGCGAGAAGCACAACTACTTCGATTCTCAGACCGATGCTCAGGCTTTCTACGATGAACTATGCTACATGCTCGCCGCGCAGATCGCCGCTCCCAATTCGCCGCAATGGTTCAATACCGGGCTGCACTGGGCCTACCATATCGATGGTAAGTCCCAGGGACATTACTACGTTGACCCCAAAACGCATACCCTCACTCGCTCCGAAAGCGCCTATGAGCACCCCCAGCCCCATGCCTGCTTCATCCAGTCGGTCGAGGACGACCTCGTCAACGAAAACGGCATCATGGATCTCTGGGTGCGGGAGGCCAGGCTCTTCAAGTACGGCAGCGGGACAGGTTCCAATTTCTCCAATATACGTGGATCAAAAGAACCCCTCTCAGGCGGTGGCAGCAGCTCCGGACTGATGTCGTTCCTGAAAATCGGCGACCGAGCCGCCGGAGCCATCAAATCCGGTGGCACCACCAGGCGCGCCGCCAAAATGGTCTGTGTCGACCTCGACCACCCCGATATCGAGGCCTTCATCAACTGGAAGGTCGTCGAGGAACAAAAAGTCGCCGCCATGGTGACCGGATCAAAAATTATCCGCGAACAACTCGCCGCTGTCTTCGAGTCCGTCAAGACTACCGACTCAGAGGGACAGTCATCCATCGAGGCCGATCCCACTCGCAACAAGAACCTCCGCCAGGCGCTCCTCCAGGCACGCAAGTACCGAGTACCGAACGAGTACCTCAAGAAAGTCCTGGAGCTGGCCGAACAGGGCGTGACCGAAATCGAATTCGTCGATATCGATACCAACTGGGAATCCGAAGGCTATGTCACCGTCTCCGGACAAAACTCCAACAACTCCGTACGGATCCCCAACCGCTTCTTCGAACGACTCAAAAGAGGGGAGAACTGGCAGCTCATCCGTCGAACCGATGGCGAGGTTGCCCAGGAAATCAGCGCCCAGGAACTCTGGGACAAAATCTGCTATGCCGCCTGGGCATGCGCCGATCCGGGCGTCCAGTATGATACCACCATCAACGAATGGCACACCTGCCCGTCCGATGGCCGTATCAATGCCTCCAATCCGTGCTCGGAATACATGTTCCTCGATGACACCGCCTGTAACCTGGCCTCCATCAACCTGGCCAGGTTCCTCAATGATGACGGCAGTTTCGATGTCGAAGGATACCGACACGCCATACGGATCTGGACCATCGTGCTGGAAATCTCTGTCCTTATGGCTGCCTACCCGTCGCGTCAGGTGGCCCAGAGAAGCTTCGACTTCCGCACCCTCGGCCTCGGCTACGCCAACCTCGGCTCTGTCCTCATGCGAAAGGGAATTCCCTACGCCTCCTCCGAGGGCTACGCTCTCTGTGGTGCCCTTACCGCCATCCTCACCGGCGAAGCCTATTGCACTTCTGCTCTCATGGCCAAGGAGTCCGGCCCCTTCCCGAATTACTACCGTAACCGGGATTCCATGCTCAGGGTGATTCGCAACCACCGCCGCGCTGCCTACAATGCCGAAAAATCAGAGTTTGAAGGCCTCTCCGTCTTCCCGGTAGGACTCAACGCCGCCCTTACCGATGAATCCCTGGTCATGGCCGCTCGCGAAGTGTGGGACAAGGCCTACGAACTCGGTGAGCAGTACGGATTCCGCAACGCTCAAGTCTCGGTCCTGGCGCCAACCGGGACCATCGGCCTGGTCATGGACTGCGATACAACCGGCATCGAACCTGATTTCTCTCTCGTGAAGTTCAAGAAACTCGCAGGAGGCGGCTACTTCAAGATTATCAACGCTTCCGTCCCGGTAGCACTGCGAAACCTCGGGTACGAGGAAGACCAGATCAAGAAGATCATCGCCTATGCCACCGGCCGCCGCACGCTCAAAGATGCGCCCTTTATCAACCACGAGTCCCTGCGGGCAAGAGGTTTCGATGACGAAGCTCTCCAGCGCCTCGAAGAATCACTCGAAAACGTGTTCGATATCAGCTTCGCCTTCAACAAATACACCCTCGGCGATGAATTCCTCAGCGACACCCTGAGCCTCAGCCAGGACGAATACGACGCCTTCGATTTCGATTTGCTGGCCCACCTTGGTTTCACGCACGAACAGATCGAGGCCGCCAATGAATACTGCTGCGGGACAATGACTCTCGAGGGTGCCCCGCACCTGAAAGACGAACACCTCGCCGTCTTCGATTGCGCCACCCGGTGCGGCAAAAAAGGCACTCGCTTCATTGCCTACGATGGCCATATCAAGATGATGGCCGCCGCCCAGCCCTTCATCTCCGGCGCCATCTCAAAGACCATCAATATGCCCGCCGAGGCCGGGATCGATGACATAAAACGCGCCTACCGCTTGTCATGGGAGAACATGTGCAAGGCCATCGCCCTCTATCGCGATGGTTCCAAACTCAGCCAACCTCTCACCAGCTCACTGCTCGGCGAGGCAGAGGAGGAAAACTCCGAAGAGCTCACTGTCAAGCGAACCTCCGAGATCATGGCACGCAAGATCGTCTATCGCTACCTCGCTAAACGACGCAAACTGCCCAACCGCCGTGGCGGTTACACCCAGAAAGCCGTCGTCGGCGGACACAAAGTGTACCTGCGCACCGGCGAGTATTCCGATGGCTCCCTGGGCGAAATCTTCTTGGATATGCATCGCGAAGGTGCCGCGTTCCGATCCCTCATGAACTCCTTCGCCATCGCCATCTCGCTCGGCCTCCAGCACGGTGTGCCGCTCGAGGAATTCGTCGAGGCCTTCCTCTTCAGCCGCTTCGAACCCAATGGCCTCGTCTCCGGCAATCGCCACATCAAACGTGCCACGTCAATTATCGACTACATCTTCCGCGAACTGGCGATCACCTACCTCGGACGTACCGATCTGGCCCATGTCTCAGAGGAGGACCTGCGCCACGATACTCTCGGCATTCCAGCCGATGAAGGCATCGAATACGAGGACGAGGAACCCGCCACAAGGGCCATTACCGGTCACTTGACGTCGGGACGTCGGACACCAAACGACATTCATACTTCGCACCTTTCCCCGGTGACGGATGATGGAGATACCAACGGTAAGGGCAATGGAAACGGCAACGGCCACACCAATGGCGCCAGCGCTGAGACGGTAGGCAAAGGAGGGAACGGCTATGGTCAACAGGTGGAGAGTACGACTGCAACTGCGCAAACTGCGCGGCCGTCGGAGATGTATCAGCATGCCGGCGAAGCAGGCTCAGCGATTGTCTCTGAGGAAAACCACCGTCTCTACCAGCAAATCAGAACCGCAAGACTGAAGGGATACGAGGGAGATATGTGCGCCGAATGCGGACAGTTCACAATGGTTCGCAATGGCACCTGCCTCAAGTGCGACACCTGCGGTGCCACCAGTGGCTGCAGCTAAGATGAACTCTTACTGCGGCTGATCGTGAAGGGATGCACGATGTTACCGCTGTCGGCTACGGAAAGCCGGCAGCGGTTTTTTCTTGATGTCCCCAAGACACAACGCCCATACGTATACCTATTGTGCAAACGACCTCAATAATCACCATCCTCACCGTACGCAGCGCCCAGATGGCCCTGCTGGCGGCCCTCCTGCTGTCCCTTGGGACCGCCCTCGACCATCCGGCCCTCCTTATCGCCAGCCCGCCACAGTGGCTTCAGGCCCTGAGTCAGTGGCTGCCGGCCCTCGCACTCGACAACTATGCCACTCTCCTCGCAACCTCCGCGGGCCTCGGTGTGGCCCTGACCCTCTGGCTCACTATCCGCCGCGATATCCAGGCCCACCTGGGCCTCTCCGGCCCGGGACTCACTCCCCAACTCCTGCGCGCCACGCACCTGCTGGCGCTCTTCTTCGTCTTTGTCTGCCTGATAAGCGCACTGGTGATTGTCGGACAGCACGCCCTCAACCCTCCCATCTTGCTGCTGGCCCTGCAACTCAACCTGTGGACCGCCGTCGCCGCGCTCGTCGCATTCCTGCTCTCCACAATCCTGTCCATTCTCTTTGGACGCTGGACAACATCACCACTTCGCGCTGGCTCAGGCTTCCACTGGAGCGCCACCGCCGGCGCGTTGCTCGGACTGACTGCCGCCGTCGCACTGCACCACCTTGTCACCACGCCCCCCAGACTGATCTGTACCAACTCCGACCATCGCATCACCGTCGATGGCCTCGCTCACCCGCTCGAATGGAGCCATGCCACCCCCACAACAATTACTATCTGGGCCGGTAACGGCCTCTTCGGCAGCGCCACACAAGTATCCGTCCGCGCCGTGCGTGTTCGACAACATGTCAATCTCCTCCTGCAATGGAAAGACCCAACACGGTCGCTCAACCGGTACCTGATCAAAACCGCCCCATACCGCTGGCTGGAGCTTGGTGAATACGACACGACCTCAAGAGAATCCGAGTTCTGGGAAGACCAGCTTACCATCATCTTGTCTCCACCAACCGCCCAGGTATCCCCACCATCCCCCTGCACGTCCCGCTCCCCGGATTCCGCAACGCCCCCCGATACTCTCGATATCTGGCGATGGATGGCCATATCGACTAATCCCACTGGCCAGGCCGATGACCAGTGGTACGGCCCCGACACCACCGGCACGTATGGCTTTCACCTCGACCCCCGCACCGGCGGCGGCGCCACCAGCAACCTCAACAACGAATGGCAACAGCCCTACCTGATGAACTCAGGACCACGACAGGTCGCCTGGATCGATGTCAACTCCCGTTTCGTTACCCCATACTGGCCAACCGAGGATACCCTCGAAATAGGTAGTCTGATCCCGGCAGTGATCACCGGCCACATGGCCGGCGATGGCGCCGATGTCCAGGCTGCCGGACAGTATGCCAATGGAATCTGGACTGTCGAGCTGTCGCGAATCGTCAACACCGGCTCTCCGCTGGATATCCCTCTTAACTCGCCCACTAACCTCGATATCCGGATCGCGGACAACCACAAGACATCCTTCTCCCGGTCCCTGAGGCCAATCCGGCTCATACTGCCCGAATAGCTCTATATGGGTAGGTGATTTTTACCCCCTGAAACGTATACCAAATATGGTCAGCGCAACCTACTTTCACATTCTCAAGAACCTTAGTAAATATCTATGTTATTACCATATAAAGAGATACGATCCACACCGCTGTCCCTGTGCAAGTTTGGCACAGCAATTGTTACCTATTATGGTGAGTTAGGTGACATTGGGCTCATAGGAGAGGCCGCGGTATTCATTACCGACCCGAATGGGCAGGTGAGTTGAGATACTGCACGGGACGTCACAAAATAGGTACACGCAAATTCGCTGTACTCACGGTGACCTGATAACGCACAGGGTTTAGACATACGTCTGGGGGGGACTTCCAATCGCATGCAGCCAGGCATGATTGGGAAGGTAATCCGGTAGTGAGGTGCTCACGCTACCGGATTTTTCTATCCTATACCACTCTCGTCACATCGCATCACATTCCAACCGCCACCTTCTCCTGCCTCCCTCCGTCTGTCATCAATTGTCCCGCAATCCCACTATTACCAACCGAAAACCGATATCCACACGCTCAAGCTTGACAATTGCCCGACCGATAAACTATTTGATGGTAGGCATTCACACAACACACCGCCGGCGCCAATGCGCCGACACCCATACTTCGCACACTCGCCGTTTCGGCATGCGTGGTCAACAGGTCCTTACGCGAATGCCGCACATGAAGACGAATATTATCCGGGAGTACGATGCCAACCTGGGCCCAATACGTATTCCAACAATGACGCAGGAGACGGCAGCCCGCGTTGTGGCGCTGCCTCGCATACAGACAACGACAAATATCCAATAGGAACATGGTTGCAAGGAGTACAGGGATGAAACGGACACTACTGTTCGTCACGATGATGACCCTGATCATGACTGCGCAGGCTGCGGCGGCCGATATCGTTGGCACGCCCGATGATCCCTTCGATTACAGCCGCATTCAGTCCTTCAGGCTCAACGATTACACCGCCTTCGAGGATACCTCGGTCACTGTCTCACAGTTGGACCAGTCAGGATTCCCCATGATTGATCTCTATGTCGACGTCCTCGACGAGAACGGCATGCCCATCTGGGGCCTGTCCAATGGAGACTTCTGCCTCACCCAGGACGGCCAGGCCGTCCCCTTCACCATCAGCGAAATCGAAGCTGCTGGCTGTGCCCGGTCGATTGCCCTGGTCATCGATGTCAGCGGCAGCATGAACCTCCCCGAGGATGATCCCGCCATTGGCTATGCCAAATCAGCCGCTCACGCCTTCGTCAACGACATGGCCGACTACGACCGCGTCGCCATTATCGCCTTCTCCGAATGCGCCACCGTCGCACAGCCATTCACCAGCGACAAACAGGCCCTCCACGATGCCATCGACGCGCTCGGTGCCGAGGGTACTACCGCCCTCTTCGATGGCGTCTGGCTCGGCGTCAACCAGGCCGTCAGCGAGCTCGACAGCAAAGCTGTGATATTCTTCGCCGATGGACTGGAGAATAACTCCGATGTCTGCGAATATCCCCCCGATGGCATCTTCGCCGACAACGACTACGCCGATGACTCCACGCTCATATGCGACCTCGCCCGAAGCGCCGGCGTTCCTGTCTACGCCGTCGGCGTCGGCGAAAACGCCTGGGCCGATCCCATGATCGCTTTCGCCGAGGGGACCGGAGGCTACTATCAGTTT
>CAZXRO010000027.1:0-17879 GCA_964642435.1 uncultured Ignavibacteriales bacterium | reverse complement strand
TCAACGTGAGTTCGGCAACGCTCGCTGTTTCAACACGCCACTGGATGAGGCCGGCATTCTCGGCCGTGCCGTCGGACACACCTACCAGGGGCACCGTCCGCTTCCCGAGATACAGTTTCTGGACTACATGTCACCCGCGTATCAGGTGCTCAAGGAGCGTATCGCCACCATGTACCAGCGTTCCAACGGTCAGTGGTCGTGCCCGATGGTGATTCGCACCACCTATGGCGGCTACAAACAGGGTGCCGGAGCCTTCTGGCATTCCGAGGGTAATCTGGGCACCTGGGCGAACATCCCCGGATTGCTGGTCGCGGTTCCCTCGAACGCCTATGATGCCGCCGGGTTGCTCAAGACGGCGTGGGCCGCGGATGATCCAGTGTTGTTCTGTGAGTCAGTGGCCCTGTATAACCGTCGCGACTGGGAAGGTGTGCCCTTGGAAACGCCGATTCCGGATTTCGATGAGCTGATTCCGTTCGGAGTGGCCAAGGTATACAACGAGGAAGCCAGTGACATCGGCATTATCACGTATGGCGCTACGGTTCACATGGCTCGGAAGGCGGCTGAGGTGCTCTCGGAGAAGGGCATTCATGTGCGGGTGGTGGACCTTCGGACGGTCAAGCCGATGGATGAGGCAGCCATTCTGCAAACTGCCGAGGAATGTGGCAAAGTGATGGTTGTGACCGAGGACCGGTTTGTCGGCGGTATGGCCGGGACGATTGCCTCGGTGATCACTCGTGACCAGGGCTTGTTCCACCTGGAAGCGCCGGTAGCCATCGTGACCGCCATCGATTCGCGTGTCGCGTATGCCATGGATGGCGATGCCGCCTGTTTGCCGACGGTTGACAAGATTGCCGAGGCAGCAGAACGGTTGTATGATGATTATTGATACTCGGCAGTGATAGCTTAAGCATGGGCCGGCCTCCTTGTAAGGCCGGCCTTTTTTGTTTACGCCGGGAGCTGATGGTACTATTGTCGGTATCAGGTAACACAGGTAGTTGATTGACCCGAGTAGTGTCGAGGAGACGCGGTTTGCATAAGTTGGCAGTTTTCAGTCTTGTGGTTGCGTGGTGTTTATTCGGTGCCGTAAAGGCGGCAGCCGACAGCCAGCCTTTAGAGCATTTTGGGGTGTCACTGCCGGTACCCAAAACTCTTCCACAAACAGTACAATCTAACAGTGCGATGTACACGCGGTCTCAGCAACTGGTGCCGCTGGAGTTGACGATCAACGCCGATGGTCGGGTCGGCGAGGTAACGACCGCCGTGGATTCGTTGGCCAGATTCGCAGAGTTTATGAAGCGGTATGTCGAGAACCTGGAGTTTGCACCCGGGAGCGTCGATGGGGTGCGGTCGGTTATGCGGCTTCCGTTGGAGGCCGTGTTTCGGCATGGTGTGCGCATGCCCGAGCTCCATTTCCCCGTTGATTCGGTGGGCCAAGTACAGGATCGAGACTTGTACTTTGCGGCTATTGCAGCCAATGGCGTCACCCTGCCGGAAGTGGTGCGGTTCCCCTCGGTCTTCTTCGACAAGCAGCGATTCGACACCGCAAATGCTACATATCCGTTCGCGTTATTGTATGTGCACTTGGATGAGCAGGGGCGGCCGACTGAGCGGAAGATTGTGCGCTCGACGGTAGACACGTTCGCCGAACAGCTTCGCTCGGCGTTGTTGTACGCAGACTATCAACCGGCGATCGTCAGGGGAACAGCTCAGCCATCGAGCCTGTTTGTCCTCGTCTCATTCTTGCCGCACCAGAACTACCCGACAGCCGTCTGGGAGCGGGAGATGCCGGACACGGTGTCGTTGTATCACCGGCTGCTGGTACGCTCGTTCGCTGATACGTTGGGGATCATGTCGGAGGCGATGATCCGCCATTACCCGCCGGAGTGGTACGCCTTGAGCGGACCGCACACATTGCAGCGGGGCTGGCTTGGAATGTCGGTAGGGGTGGATACCACAGGTCGTGTGCGGTTCAACGCACCGGGTCAGTGGCGACGGGAGATACTGTCAGCGGTAAGTCGGCTATCGGTGAACTTTCGTATGTTTGCCGCCATGGACTACGCCGGGCGACCGGTGGTTTACGATGGTGAGGCAATGCTGGGGTTTGTGGGTAGTGGGCTGATACGAACTCGGTTCTTGTGGCTGCGCTGACAGGCTGCGGGGTGGGATCGGTTAACCTCGTGTTTAGTAACAGCTTAGGTTGTTGTGCGGGGGGCTAAGAAGGCGCAGGAGTTGCGTCACTTTAAGGGCGGATGTTGATCGGGGTGAAAAGTACTCGTGTAAGTTGCTGTGCGTGTGGGGCTTAATGAATTGCTATTATTGGCGAGTGAGATTTCGGCATAGAAGTTGATCATATAGGGCGGTACGGTATGACAGGTTGGACTTGCTGGACAATCAGCGGAAGAAATCCCTTGTTCGATGGTATAAGCCATAGAAAGAAGGTGTTGTATGGAACAAGCAACCAGAATCCTGAACGCCTTCACTGCCATTTGTTTGATGGTTACCGCGATTTATGTCGCACTGACCTTTTCCGCGGTGCTCTCTCCGGTCGCGGAGGCGACGCTGGCCGGAGGGTCGATAGTGTATGGATTTGTCCACTTTGGAAGATGTGAGTGGCTCAGTTCCAATCGTTTGACGGCAGCGTCGAATGAACCTAACCCTAACAGAGAGTAGGAAATATTCGCTTGACATCGCCTGAATTGAACGTAATTTAGCAAGTCTTAACATCGCAAGAAGAAGGGATTCCGTTTTGTCCACAGCTGTATCCAAAGGTGTTGCAGGAAGTCTTGTTGCGCTGGTCCTTTTTCTGGTATTGATGGTCACTGCATCGGTGTTTGCCGACGATCTCAAGCCTGAAATTGAGCAGGCGCTGAGTTCGGGGGATACAACCGCAGCCATTGACTTGCTCCGTGAGCAAATGGAGCTGGACAAGGGTTACCATTACAACTACTACATCCTCGGTCGCATTTTCTATGACCAGGAACGCTACCAGGATGCCAAACAACAATTCAAGACCGCTCTGGACAAGAAGAGCAAGCACTGGGAATCGCTCTACTACCTGGGACTGACTGAACTGAAGCTGGAGCATCTGGACGAGGCCAAGAAGATCATGGAGCAGGGCCAGAAGAAGGCCAAGGATGAGAAGCACATGTTCCACAACGGTCTCGGCTTGGTATTGATGGCAATGGAAGAGTATGTCGAGGCTGATCGCGCATTTCGTCTGGCGCTGGTTGATCAGCCTGACAACGCCGAGTATCATGTGAATCTTGGCGATGCCAACTTCTACCAGGGAGTTCCCTCGCTGGCGATTTCCGAATACGAAAAGGCAATCGAGCTCGATACCGCCTCACTGGAAGTTTATTTCCACTGGGCCGAGGCGTGTATGGAGATGCGCGACTTCTCCTGTGCAATCGAGAAACTGCAATATGTCTTGTCCAAGGACTCCAGTCACGCCGGCTCCTGGCAGCGAGCAGGGCAGATCTATTTCAAGGCGGCCCGCTCGGCCCGTACGCTGGATCAACGCACGGACCGTTACAAAGATGCGTTGGGCTCATACCGCAAGTATCTGGAAATCTCCAATGTACAGCCCGACTCGGCTCATGTACGCGCATATTTCGAGATGGCCATGTCTTATCTTGGCCTGAATGGGTTCGAGGACGCGGTGACATATTTCGAGCAGGTGCTGAATATCCCTTACGAGCCAAGGGATGTCTACTTCTACTACGGCAAGTCACTCTGGGGTACGCAGCAGTACGAAAAGGCAGCCGAGGCCTTACAGAAGCACCTTCAATGGGTCGAACAGCAGGATGATGACTATCGGACCGTCATCCGCGACGTAGAGCTATATACGCTGCTCGGCGACAGTTACTACTATCGCAAGCCGAATGACTTTGCTACCGCGATCATGTACTACGACAAGGTTATCGAGATTGATTCCACGAACAAGCGTGTGTTACAAAACCTCGGTATTGCGAATCATGCTCTGCGCAATTTCGGCAAAGCGATCCACTTCTATGACAAGCGCATTGAGCTGGGCATTGATGAACGTTCGGCCTCTGTGTTGAAGAATGCAGGCTCGTGTGCACTGAACATTGCCAATCGCGAATCCGGTACGGATCAGGATGTTGATATTGACGATATCGATGCTCTCGATGGTGGCATGGTGGCCGCACCGGTAGAAGAATACATTGACCCGGAGGCGGATTACTACCAGGTCGCCGTGAATTACTTTGATAAGTACCTGGAGTATGTCCCTGATGATGCCAAGTATCTGGAGCTGGCCGGTCAGACGGCGCTGTATCAGCTTTCGGATTGTGAGCAGGGCGTGAACTTCTTTCAGAAACTGCTCGAGGTGGATCCGGCCAACTGTGTTGCCAAGCGTTCGCTGGGATATGCCTATTTCGGTGGCGTGTGTCCCAAGAATTACAGCCGGGCGCTGAACTACCTGACTGATGCCTATCAGTGTGTGGCCAAGGAGTCTGGCGAATGTGGCGATGTCGACTTGACATTGTGGATCGCTCAGTGTTATCATCTGCGCGCTGCGGAAAAGCTGGAAGCGAAGCAGGATGCCAATGATGACTTCAAGAACGCCTTTAACTGGTATGGCAAGGTGCTCAAGTGTGATCCCACCAACCAGGATGCGAAAAAGGGTCAGGATGACACGCGCTTCGAGTTCGTGGACAATTGATCCGCTGATGGTGAAGACAACGTAATAGCGATATTTGCAGGAGTGTGAATTGGCTGCAGAAGGAAAGAAATCGGCCCCGGACAAGCGCATACCAGAGTCAGAGCGTTTTCGCTATATTGGCTTTGATGTGTATCCGGGTAAGCCCAAGGACTTGTTCAAGGGAGAGGCCGAGCGAAACAAGTATGTCGACGCCATCCGCGCCAGACGCGAAAAGGGAGATGTCACCCGGGATGACTGCAAGCTATACGAGAAGCGCGTATCCGGTCTTGATCGGATTGTCTTGACGCTGGCCAGTCTGATTATCCTGGGATCAATATTCCTCCCCTGGTTCTCGGCTTACAACGAAGTAGTGGAGGAAACGCAGGGTACTGCGCAGTCTTCACAGGAGCAGGCGGCCGCCGGTGAAGAAGAAATGGCGGCCTCGGAGTTGGGGCTTACTCCCGGTGATACCGCCGAGCTGGAGGCACCGCTTGAGGCGGGTGACGCTGAGACGGTCTTGCCGGCCGGGGAAGAAGATGAGAACGAGGCCATGACAGCCGAAGAACCACGCTCGGAAGAAGTGATTGTCGGCATGAAGGCACGCAAGAAGATTCATCGGGATTACGAAAACATAACAGGACTGGGCATTCTTGCCGGGATCGGCAGCCTGGGTTCACTGGTGTTTTCCTCGGGGTTCATTCTGATGCTTACCGGTGTTCTGGTCCTGGTCTACATTTTGGCCAGTATCGGTTTGCCCATCTACACGCTGTATGGATTGTATGGCATCAAGGGTAACGAGGATCAGAAGGCTCTGGGGCTCAAGAAGGTGCTCAAGCTGAACTGGATTCCGGTGGTGCTGTTTGTCGCTATGATTGCTATCGCCTTCATTGGAGCTGAGTACGGTTTTGATCCCGCTGGGTATTTTACGAGTCTTGATGACTCATACTCGGTCGCAGTGCTTTTCGGACTGCTGTCATGGGGTATGCCGGTCACGCTGGCCGGATTCATCCTGTTGGCGGTAAAAGGTATAGAGATTTAGGTTTAGTTGTTACTATTTTTCGGAGGAATAACAGGTGGTTAAACAGACGGTATTCGTCACGCTGAACGCGCTGGTAGCCTTTGCTATCGGTTTCGGACTGTGGTACGGTGTGTTCCGTACCTCGGAGAACCCCATCGTACACTCCATCTATCAGGGCGGTCCCCTGGTTGTCGTCCTGATCATGGTTTTCATCATGTGCATGGTGTTTGCGATCGAGCGTTACATTTCACTGTATGGTGTAGCCAAAGGCAAAAGTTCCGTTCAGGTGTTCTTTAAGAAGCTGGTGACCCTGCTTCAGGGTGACGACTTTGATGGTGCCCTGGCGGCCTGCGACAAGCAGCGCGGCACGACAGCCAATGTTCTACGGGCGGGTATCGAACGGTACCGTCAGGCTCGCGAGCATCAAGGCTACACGCCGGAAAAGCGTATTGAATTGACCAAGAATGCGATTGAGGAAGCCAACGCGCTGGAAGGACCGCTGTTGGAGCGGAACCTGATTGCGCTGTCGACGATCGCTTCGATCGCGACGATGGTTGGTCTTCTGGGAACCACGATCGGTATGATCCGCGCCTTTGCCGCGACCGGTAATGTCGAGGGCGGTGTTATCGACGCGAATCAGCTGGCAACCGGTATCTCCGAGGCATTGGTCAACACGGCCGGTGGTCTGCTTTCCGGTATCCTGGGCATTTTCTTCTACAACTTCTTTGTGAACAAAGTGGACTCCTTCAACTACACGACGGACGAAGCGACATTTGAAGTAATGCAGATTCTCAAGGAAAAAGAGGGTATCTAACCGATGGCGAAGCGTCGAATTGGCATAAAGCTCGATATGACCCCGCTGGTTGATATCGCTTTTTTGCTGCTCATCTTCTATATGGCCACGACCCAGTTCAAGCCACCGGAAGCCCGAGCCGTGGAATTGCCGACATCGCATTCTCAAATCCAGTTGCCGGATAAGGATATCATCAATATCACGGTGACACAGTTCGACTCGGTCTATGTTGACTATATTCGGCCGGTGGAAATTGAGATCGAGGGCCAGATGGTGACCACGACTGGACGCGTAGTGCGTTACGCGGATGTGTTCAACGTAGCCAGCGAAATCAACAAGGCCCGCGCTGTTAATCCTCGTGCCCTGATCGTTATCAAGGCGGACCGACGCGCCAGGTTTGGGTTGATGAAGGCTGTGATGCGCTCAATGCAGGAGAATCACCTGGAGCGCTTCCTGATTATCACTGATCACGAGGCCGAGGTCGGTACCGAGGAAGAACAAGAACTACAGCCAATCGAGTAGTTGAGCGCCGTGCGGGTGAAAAACTCGTGCGGCCGGTTGGTAATGAGATTTGACAGGTCTGTACCCTGATGCGTCACTATGGTAGTGAACATCGGTAATTCGGTACAGGGAAGAAACCGCCGGTGGTTAGTGTATAAGTAGTAGATTTTGTGTACACCGACCCGAAAAGGAGAGTGAGGTAAATGGGCGGCGAAGTTGCAGAACGGCAAAAGCCGGAAAAGAAGGGTGGCCGACGGCCCAAACGGCGGATTCCGATCAAGCTCGATATGACCCCGCTGGTTGATATCGCGTTCCTGCTGCTGATCTTCTACATGGTGACCACGGTGTTCTCTATGCCTCAGGCAATGGAGATCAACCTGCCACCGGCTGAGCAGATGGACGAGGTGGAGGTCAAGGAATCCAATCTGTTGACGGTTCGGGTTGACAAGGACGGTCGCTACTGGTGGAATCTTCGTACGCCATCGCCTGAAAACCTGCCGATGATGCTGCCGAGTGCGCCGGTTGCATCGGATACCGTGGTATACCGACTCGATACCGATACGCTCCGGGGACTGTTGGTACATCAGAACCGAGAGAATCCGAGGCTCAATACGCTGGTGTTGATTCATCCCGATGCTACCTATTCGGATATGGTCGATATTCTCGATGAGATTGACCTGATCGAACGCTCGTGGAATGCTGCCAAGGCCGAGCAACTCGGGGTGAAGGTTGACAAGCTACCCAAAGATGAGAAGTTCTCGTATCGCTACGCCATTGGCGACTGGGAAGGTCGTGATGACAAAATTATGGACTTCGCGTTCCGCGGAGCTGTAGAGCGAGGTGATCTGTAATGTCAGAATCATTCAATAGTTCGCTGTATTCGCCATATGGTGCCTACGAGCTGAAGGCCAAGTATCAGCGGAACTTCCTTGTGAGTACAATCGCGATGGTATTGTTCGTCGGCGTAATCGTGGCAACGTATTTCATTGTAACGAACCTCCCCGAAGAGGATTTCGCCGATGCTCCGGCCGTGGTCGTGAAGACCGTCGCCGACCTTGGTCCGCCGCCATCGGTAGCCAAGCGTCCGCCGCAGGTTCAGGTCAGCGCGCCCAATGTGGCCGCACCGCGAGTGGGTATCCCCAAGCCGGTGGCCGATGAAGAGGTGCTCGATGAGGACGTTGTCCTGGCGACCCGTGACGAGCTGGCTGAGATTGTCGCACCCGACATCACGCAGATGGGCGAAGGTGGCGGTAATGTGCAAATTGACATTTCCGATGAGGACTTCCTCCCGGCGCCTGAAGATTTCGTCGCCGTCGAGGTCTATCCGGAAATGATCCACAAGGAGGTCCCGGAGTATCCGCGCCTGGCCAAGCAGGCAGGTATTACCGGTACCGTCTGGGTGAAGGCGCTGGTTGACGAGGAAGGCAATGTCATGAAAGCCATTGTTGGCAAGTCCTCGGGAGTGGCCTCGCTCGATGAGGCCGCGGTGAAGGCGGCCTACAATAACAAGTTCAAGCCGGGCATCCAGAATGGTCGCCCGGTGAAGGTCTGGGTGACCTACGAGATGGAATTCGTGCTCAACGAATAGTCCCCGGTCATCCGCCTACAGCAGTATCACGCCGTACAAACGGTCCTGTGGTATAGAGTATCTACAGCGCTGCGGCACCTGACTTACAACAGGAGGTGCCGCATGCGTTGCCCTCACACACAACACATCTCGCACAAGCATATCCCCTCAAGACCGCAGATTGCTTTGGGCCTGACGGACAGGTAGTAGTGCGTCCGGGCTGGACGTGATTATCCCGATGCAGGGAAACCTGGATCACTCGCAAAAGGAGGGTTGGATTATGGCTGGCGATGTGACTGAACGTGTTGGCTCACGCCTGAAAGGCGGCAGGCGACAGGTGCGGCGGCGGATTGCGGTAAGGATCGACATGACGCCCTTGGTGGATATCGCGTTTTTGCTGCTGATCTTCTATATGGTATCAACCGTGTTCTCCATGCCGCAGGCTATGGAAATCACACTTCCGCCCGACGAAGAAATCCCCATGGCCGCGGATAACCTGCTCATCATTCGGGTTGATGACCAGGGCCAATACTGGTGGAGCAAGGGAGAGGTATCAGAAGCAAATGTCCCTCAGTTGCTGCCGGCGACTACGGCAGGATCGGTACCCGGCGACACACTTCGTGCCCTGCTTGTGGCGCAGGCAAGAGAGAATCCGAAACTGGCCACCCTGTTGCTCATACACCCCGATGCGGACTACACGCAGATGGTGGATATCCTGGATGAAATCGATCTTATCGAGCGATCATGGAATGCGTATTCGGCACGGCGCCTGGGAATCGAGATGCGGAATCTGCCGAGGGACCAGAGGTTCTCGTTTCGATACGCGATCGGTGATTGGGAGGCGACTGATGACAAGATCATCGCATTTGCGCTCGAAAGAGCCAGAAAGAGGGGTGAGCTATGATGACGAAAACGTCCAATTCTGCAGCGTATTCAACCTATGGCGCGCCAGCCATGAAGGCGAGCTACCAGCGGAATATGCTGCTGGCTATGGCACTTAGCCTACTGATGGCGATCATCGCCGCCGGGGCAATGCTGTTGACGGAGTATTGGGCACCGGCAGTGGATTCACCTGTGGGCGTCTCGCAGAAGGATGAGACAGGGGTGGAATGGAATGACGGAGGGATTACTGTCATTCCTGAAGGCCCTCGTGGGACTGGGCGGGCAAGAGCAGAGCCACGTGATGTCGTCATACCAACCCCGGTTGCCGACAGTCTCTTCATCGAGGAGGACGTCACGATCGCGACCCGTGAGGAACTCGCGGCTGCCGTGGATGGCTACGGCGTCGAGGACGTTGTGAGCGATGGGCCGCGCGGGATCGGCGAGCTTGTCGGCGGGGCCGGCCTTGTTGATCCCGATGATGCCTGGACGGCCTTTGTACCCTGCGAGATCTATCCCGAACTCATCTATAAGCACTCACCGGAATACCCCCGGCTGTGCAAGCAGGCGGGTATAGAGGGCGTTGTGTGGATCAAGGCGCTGGTGGATGAGGATGGACAGGTGGTCAGGGCCGAGGTTGCAAAATCCTTGGGAGTGTCTTCACTGGATGAGGCCGCGGTGATGGCAACGTATGAAAACCTGTTCAAGCCGGGGATACAGAACGGGCGGCCGGTGCGGATATCGGTGACCTACAAGGTGGAGTTCGTGCTGGAGTAGTTGATGGACGGTCGTGAAGACGACGGATGAAAACCATTAGTTGAAAGGACATGATCATGTTCAGGAAACTGAGAAGAATCGGGCGAGGATTCGGCGGTGGCCTCGCTCTGGCAGCGGGTCTGCTGTGGCTGATGGCCTGGCCGGTGAGCGGCACCGATATGGTGCTGTTTCAGGCGGATAGCAGCGAGTACCCCATAATTGCCCGGGCATGGATTGTCGGCGACAGCGTTCGCTGGGAAGCCTCGGGCGACAAGACCTCGAAGCTGCCGTCGGAGTCGGATCTGGTAGCTGTTGAAACTTTCCCACAGATTGTGGAACTACCGAAGCCAAAGTATCCAAAACAGGCAAGGGAGCTTGGAATCGAGGGTACGGTCATGGTAAAGGCATTGATCGACACCAGTGGCCAGGTAGTGAAGGTCAAGGTGGCCAAGGCCCCCGATCCGGATCACGGGCTGAGTGAGGCCGCTGTGGAGGCGGTCAAAGCAGGGAAGTTCATGCCAGCGACAAACGGTGGCAAACCCATCGCTTGCTGGATTGCCCTGCCGCTTGAGTTCAAGCTGGATGATGAAAATAACTCCAAGGCGGCGACAACCGAGTAATGATTCTGTAACTAACTGAGGGACAGTAGAGTAGAGTCGTTTTTGCGCGACTGAGAAGGCCCGGCGAAGGCGCCGGGCTTTCTTTTGGCTTGACAGGGGCACAAATGTGCACTATACTCGAATCATCGGAGAAAAGGACAGCAAGTCAGAAAGGACAGACAGGATGAAGAAGTCAGAACTGCATTATGAGGGCACCGCCGGTGGCATGATGGAGTCTATGGGTTCAATCGACAGCGCTTACCACGCTGCCTGGGCCTACGACCTTCACCGAGACGAATGCTGCTATGCCAATGCCTCGACATGTCCTGAGTGCGGGTCGGGGATGGTGCGGCTGGGGAGCTGTTTTTCCTGCCCGAGTTGCGGTTATCAGGCGTGCAGCTATTAGGCGTCTGATCATAGACGGCAGACAGGCAAAGGTGATGGTTGTGGGGGCGTTATGACAGTTGGTGATTTGGTTCGATATGGTCTGAGCGAACGGTTGGTTTCGCTTTGGCGAAAGCGGCAGGGAGAGATGTTATTGGCAATTCAACAGCGGGCGGTCAGCCAGGGATTGTTGACTGAGCCGCACACCGGGCAGACCGGCTCGGGCGAGAATCTGTTGATTCTGGCTCCAACCTCGGCCGGGAAGTCGTTCTGTGCGGAGATGGCTGCGATGAGAACCCTGGGGGAGCGTCGCAAGGTTATCTACGTGTTGCCGCTGAAGGTCCTGGCCGAGCAGGCAGCGGAACACTACCGGTCACTGTATGAAGCAATAGGCCTTCGCTCAATCGTCCTGACTGCGGACTATCCGCGCAATAGCGCGCGGTTTGTGCGGGGTGACTATGATGTTGCCTTTGCCATATACGAGAAGCTGGACCTTGCGTTGACCTCGAATCTGGACTTGTTAGCCAATGTGGGGCTGGTAGTGGTGGACGAACTGCAGTCGATTGCCGATCCGGGCCGCGGGGCGACGCTGGAGCGATTGCTGACCCAGGTGAGACGGTCGGTATATCGTCCCCGACTGATTGGGCTTTCGGCGGCACTTCGCTCGCACCAGGCGGGGGTCGCGGAGCTGGCCCGGTGGCTGGAGGCGCGAATTGTCGAGGAGCACAACCGTCCGGTGGATCTGAAGATCGGCGTTGCCTGTCGGGGACGCTGGCGATACTGCGAATACAACAGCCGCGTGCAGTCCGAGGAGGATTTCCCGGTCGATGATGATCTGCTTGGCAGCCTGGTCGATTATGTGCGCGGTCATGATGAGAAAGTCCTGGTGTTTGTCAAGTCTCGCCGGGATGCGTTGCAGGGGGCGCTGGCTTTGGCGGCAAAGGTTGATCTGGGTGAGGCGAAGGCGGCGGTACGCCATTTGGAGCGGTTGGAGCCCTCGCATATGAATCGCAGTCTGATTCAGGCCCTGCGACGCGGTGTAGCCTTCCACAACTCAGACATGACGGCGCGCCAGCGACGGATAATCGAGCGGGCATATCGGGTGGGTGATGTGCGGTTGTTGATTGCGACCACGACCCTGGCGATGGGGGTTAATCTGGGGGCGGATACGGTATTTCTGGAGACCGTCAAGTATGCTGTCGGCGAGTACCGGGAGCGACCCGGTTTGGTGCCGATCACGAGGTTTGAATTCGAGAATATGGTCGGACGCGCCGGACGTTGCCACGGTGATGGTGAGATTCGCGAGGGCCGGGGAATAGTCCTGGCCGAGAGCGAGTTTGAGCAGGAGGTACTTTGTCGGGCCTATCTCGGTGAACCGGATAAGGTAGCCGTGGAGTCATCGCTGGAGCACATGCCGGCTGCGGACTGGTGCCTGAGTCTGGTGGTCAGTGGTGCAGCAGGGACCGACGACGATCTGGTGGCGGCTTACAGGGATACCTGGTGGGCGCATCTGGCGCCGGATTCTGACTTCGCCGGTATGGTATCCGAGGCCATTGACGGGCTTGAGCAGGCGGGGTTTATCGAGCGCTCCGGCAGGGGGACGCTTCGCGCGAGTGAGACCGGTCGTTTGGTGGCGTGTCGCGGGCTGAATTGGCGTCAAGGGGTGCATATCCTGTGTGCGCTCGATACCGGTATGCCTGCTGGCTGTGTCGGATGGCTGGCCCTGGGGGTAGGGACGCCGGAGGTGCCGATGCCACCGGGGTTGCTTGGGAGTGCAGAGTTTATGCACAACACGCCGCTGCGACGGGCCTATGAACGTTGGGGGGAGTTGCCGCTGGATGTACATCGGTTGGTGTTTCCCGACGGTCGGCAGCGCCCGATGGAGTATCATCAGGCGGCTATGCTCAAGGCGGTCCTGCTGTTGGAGGACTGGTGCGGTATGGAGTCGGCCACGATGCTTGAGGAGCGCTGGCAAGTGCATCTCGGTCAGGTGGTGTCATTGGCCGCCAGTGTGGCGCATCTGGTCGCTGCCGCAGGAGCGATTGCCCGGGAGATCGGGCTGGCCGGTGATTATCGTGATGAGGTGGAGGACCTGGTGTTCAGCTTGCGCAGCGGTTTGCGGCCGCAGATGCGGTCGCTGGCGATCCTGATGGAGCGCGGGCTGGACCGTCACGATGTAGCCGCACTGGCCCAGGCTGGTCTGAAGACTCTCGGTGAGCTTGCCACGGCGGCCGAAAGGCAACTGCACGAGGTGCTTAAGTGTAATGCTAAGGTGCGGGTAATCAAGAAGATAATGGAACAATATAAACAGGAGGTTGATATGGAATCGATGTCAACAGGACAGGTCTTGACCGGCAATATGCGACCGGTTTCTTCGCGGTTGGAGTCTCTGGATGTGGACGGTGCTTTTCAGGACGATCGCTATCTGGTACGAATCAACGGCTTCCCGGTCAGGTTGACGGGCAAGTCATTCAAGTATCTGGTTAAGCTGGCCTGGTCACGGCTTCACCGGGACTCCGGCTGGGTGTACAAGGAAGAGATCGAGGCCGGGTTTAATCAGGCGAGGTACCTTTACCGGATGAAACAGGAGATAGCGGGGGCGGTACCGTTCGGAGGAAGCTTGGTGCAGAACAACCGGCTGGGTTATTACCGATTGAATGTCGAGCCATCGCGGATCACCATCAACCGTGAGCAGCTTCGAGAACATGATGATTTCGAGATCCGGCAGTTGATCAGCGAACAGCAGGCCAGCTGAATAACAGGTTCTCGATTCTTCTCGGGCGTTTGTTGGCGGATTTGCGGCGAGCTGGGGTCAGAGATTGATTGACTCTGGCCGGTTTAGAACGGGTCAGTCGGCCGGTCGTGTTCCGAATTGAATCATCGGTCTAAGATCAAGGTGGACAAAGGGCTATCTATTTGTTCGCTTTTGTCGTCGGGCGTACTATATTTGTCGCCGAATCGGACGATAATGGGGTAGAACAAAAGGAAGCCATGATTATAAAAAGCCCGTACAGCTCGGCCGCCCAGATGGCTGAGACAACAACTGAATACCCGTTATTGTCCCTGCGCACCGATGTCCTGTTTCCGGGACAGGCGATGACGATCGAGGTTTTGCACCCTGAACAAGTCGAGTTGGTCAAGCACTGTCTGGCCGGGAGTCGTGAGGCGGTGGTGTCACTGGCTGAGCGCGTGTCCGGTGAGGATCAGGTAATCGGGGTGCACCAGACAGGTTGTCTGGCGCGTGTACTCGATGGTAAGACTGGCGCTGGCGATACGTTTGTAGTGACGCTTGAGGGTATTCGACGGGTGGTGCTTCGGGAATTCCGTACATTGAAGCCCTGGCCGAAGGTAGTGGTCAGCCGTCTAAAGCCAGCATCGATCGAGGCGGACAAGCAGATTGAGGTAGCTCGCATTATCGCGACGCTTTCGGAGATTGTGCAGATGGACTCGGCGTACGTGCCGGAGCATCTGGACCAGGTGCGAGAGATCAAGGCGGATCCGGCCGGTTTTGCCGATCGCGTCGCGGCCATATTCCGTTTGCCGATAGCGGCCCGTCAGGAGATCTTGTCGGCGTCCGATCTGTCGCTTCGTCTTGAGCGCTTGCAGTATCACCTTGACGCCGAGTCGCAGCGGGTGGCGCAGCTTCGCAGATTGCTCGGGCAACTTGCCCCGGCGGACAGCCCCGTGGGAGAGCGACAACCGGGTCTTGGTAGTGCTGCGGTATCCGGGCTTGAGGTGCACGCGGAGTCTTTTCAGGAGCGGCAGGCCGCGCGCAAGCGCAAGTTGATCAACAGTTCGCCGAATCTGCCGCCGGATGTGGCTGCGAGGGCGCTTATAGAGGTTGATCGCCTGGAGCAACTCTCGACAGCATCGGCCGAGTACGGTGTTACCAAGAACTACTTAGACCATCTGTTAGCGTTGCCGTGGGGCAGATATACGCCTGAGAATTACGAGATAGCGGATGCTGAGCGTGTGCTCTCGACCGAGTATTATGGTCCGCATTCAGTCAAGGACCAGATTCTGCAGCGGATATCGGTTCGCAAGCTGATGGGTGGGCAGAACGATGGCCCCACGATCTGTCTGATTGGTGCTCCCGGTACCGGCAAAGCCTCGCTGGCGCGAGCGATAAGTCGTGCGATGGGCAAGGAGTTTATCCGCATTTCGGTAGGCGGGATTTCTGATGTGGCCGATATCAAGGGAGCTCCCCGGACGTTCCTGGGTGCCCTCCCGGGGAAAATTATCCGTACCATGCAGAATGCACGGACGGCCGATCCGGTGGTGTTGATCGAGGACGTGGACTACTTCAATATGGACAATGACTCCTCGGTGAATATGGCGCTTCTGGATGTGATGGATGTTCGCCGCAATGCGCAGTTTCTTGACTACTACCTGGGGGTGCCATTCGATCTGAGCAAGGTGTTTTTCATCTGCTCGGTGCGGTCGTTTGAAGACTTGCCGGAGCCGTTTGTGCCGCGCATGGAAGTCCTGGAACTACCGGGCTATATCGAGCGGGAGAAGATTGTCATTTCGAAGCGGTATATTATCCCCAGTCTGCTTCGCAGGCACGGTTTAAAAAAGAGCGAGGTGAAGATCGCCGACAAGATCCTCTCGCGGATTATCCGCTACTATACCCAGGAGGCGGGGCTGCTTCAGTTCTCGCAGCAGATGGAAAGAGTCTTCCGGAAGATCGCCTTTGAGAAGGCGGTCAAGAAGAAGACGAGCTGGTCGATTGGTGAACGGAACCTGGAAGCATACCTGGGGCCCACACAGTACATTCCCGAAAAGGCGGAGACGATGCCGGAAATCGGCACCGCGACCGGGCTGGCGTGGACGGGGGCGGGCGGAGATTTGATGTTTATCGAGGGACTCAAGATGCGCGGCAATGGCCAGATCTTTACAACCGGTTCGCTCGGTGAAGTCATGCGGGAGTCAATTCAGGCGGCCCATTCTTACGTGCGGTCGAAGTCCGATGTGTTGGGGGTTGACTTCAATGATTTCAATGAATTCGACATACACGTGCATTTCCCCTCCGGGGCGATTCCGAAAGACGGTCCCTCGGCGGGCGTGACGGTTTGCCTGGTGATAGCCTCGGTGATGTCGGAGCGTCCGATTCGCAACGATATCGCCATGACCGGCGAGGTGACGCTGCGGGGACGGGTGCTGCCGGTTGGGGGGATCAAAGAGAAGATATCGGCGGCGTATCGATCCGGGATTTATCACGTGGTCATGCCCAAGGAGAATCAGAAGGATCTCAAGGAGCTGCCCAAGGAGATCATCCGCAAGACCAAGTTCACGCTGATCGAGCGGGTCGATGAGTTGTTCGAGCTGTGCCTTCTGGATTTCACTCCATCCTCGTACACGCTTGAGAAGATCTTTGCCGAAGAGATTGAGAAGGCCAAGAAATCTACTCGCAAGCGTAAGACAACTACCAAACGTACTTCTACCAAGGCAGCTCGTTCCAAGAAGAAGGAATGAGCACCCTCCGGTGCTAACCGGAAGCTAACGGCAAATTCGCTTGACAATTAGACCAATAGTGGTCTATATTTCAGGCGTAAGGGTTGCTGAGGAAATATTGCCGTTGAGCTGCCAAGTCCTTTAATGGCAACAAAATGTACAAGCCGTCAGGGTCTGGCCCGTACTGCTATCGCAAGACAATTGAAACTTTGCAGTCAGGCGGGGCGCTGACAACGGTTTCTGTTCACCCCCGGTAACCGTAGGTACACACTGTTGAGCGGCGAGCTCAGCCACTTGTCATACATAAGGCTACCAGTCCATTGGAATCCATACTTTGGTAATCAATCGCGATCAAACACGTATGCGTTTAGAATATCGGAGCGCATGATTTAGTGTGTGCTCCTGCATGGAGGCGTAAGAAATGAGAGTAACACGAGTCCTCACACTGCTGGCGGTGGTGCTTCTGACAGGCATATCAGCGTCGGCACAATACCAACAGGATCCGAATGATTTCGGGGTTCCTGATACGGTTGACATGGTGTTCAGCGTCGTGCCGGACTACACGACCAATCAGCTTCAGGTGCAGATGGACATGTGGGTGTTCAACGATTCGAACGAGATTATCGGCTCGACGGTGGGCTTCTCATGGACGAATCCGGAACTGAATATGGATAGTGCTCACTCGTATCCGGTGGTCACGGATGCGTATGCTATCGGACCATTCTTCTATGAGGACAATGTCCTGAGCATCACAAATGCCAACGATCGATTCCTGTTTGGTGGAGGCATCATCTTTCCCCCCGGTATCACTCCGTCGGATAATCGTCGGCTCTGGGCAAGCTACTACTTCACGCTCGATAACTGGAGCCCGACGGACTCAATTGCGCTGGACACGATGCAATTCAACAATGGCAGCTACTACGCGTTTGTGGGGGCCGGGCAGCTTGAGTATCAGCCGTACTGGACAGGCCGCAAGGTGATCTATGACACGGCCTATACGCCGCCCTCGAGCCTGATCATCACGCCGGATTCGCTGCACTTCTCGGGCATTGCGGGGGGGGCGACCCCGGCCTCGCAGTCGTTTGACGTAACATCGTCAAATGATCCGTTGAGTTTCGACATCGCAGAAGATGCCAACTGGATACTGCTGTCTCCGACATCGGGGACGACGCCGCGCGAGATCACGGTATCCTTGAACACATTTGGTTTGAGTGCCGGCACGTACATTGATACGCTTGTGGTGAGTTCTGCCGGTGCTGACAATT
>CAZXRO010000026.1:0-18080 GCA_964642435.1 uncultured Ignavibacteriales bacterium | reverse complement strand
CAATGCCCTCCCCGTCAAGCGCGGCGCCATCGATCGTGAGGGGCTCAAACTGTGTATCAATGTTATCAAGGCCGGATACGGCCTGGTTGTCTTCCCAGAGGGAACCCGTTCGCGAACCCAGGACTTCCTCGACCCTAAACCAGGGGTCGGGTTGCTCGCAAAGGCCGTGAACTGCCCCATCGTCCCCGCCTACGTTCATGGCCCCAACCGCCTCAAGCAGGTATTCCGGGGCAAGGACAGAATGGCTATTGTCTACGGACCGCCCATCACCGCCGACTGGGTGGCCTCGGTTGAGAAAGGCCGCGATGGGTACCTGGCCATCAGCACCGAGGTCATGAAACGAATCGCCGCCCTCAAGGCAGACTTCCTCAGACAGAGCTGACGATTACTGACGTAGCGAAATGCTTCACAATTAGCGATTTAGGGGCAAAATGCTCTTGAAAAATTCCGAATATGTGTTATATATCGGGGCTGTCCGACCGAGCTTTCAAGTTCGGCCGCGGCTACTCGGTCGCTTTTCGCTTCACGCGAAAAAATCCAAAGCAGCCGAGTATCAGAAGGAGGTTCTCTTTTAACAATGGCTGAAGCCAAACAAACGAAAACGGTGGCTGCCAAGCAATCGAAACGCAAAGCTACCACCAGCAGGAAAACCACAAAGACCAAAACCAAGCTCGTCAAAAAAGAGGTTGTCGAGAGAAAACAGCCGAAGGCAATCGAGCAGGAACAACAACAGATCCTGACCGAGCGCCAAAAGCGAATGGCCGAAAAGGCCCAGACTCGCGCCTCTGAGGGCAAACCTGATGTCGAGCAACACGATGTCGAGGCCGTCAAGATTACCGATGTCGCCGGGGTGGTCTACGATGTCGACGATTACAACGAAATGGTTGACATGTACGACTCAACCATCAAGAACATCAAGGAAGGCGAGATCGTCCAGGGAACGGTCATCGGCGTGAGCCGCGACGACGTCATTGTCGATGTCGGTTTCAAATCCGAGGGGATTATCCCCATGGCCGAGTTCCAGGAACCGCTGACCTTGAAAAACGGCGATGAAATCGAAGTCTTCCTCGAGCAGATGGAGGATGGCAACGGTAACCTCGTGCTGTCCAAGCAAAAGGCTGACTTCATGCGGGTCTGGGACAAGATTCGCGAAGTTCACGACTCCGGCGAAAAAATCGAAGGCCGCGTGGTCCGAAGAATCAAGGGCGGTCTCGTCGTCGATGTCATGGGCGTCGATGCCTTCCTGCCCGGATCGCAGGTCGCTCTGCGCCAGGTGGCGGATTTCGATGCGCTCATCGGCCAGGATATGCAGCTCAAAATCATCAAGCTCAACAAGGCGCGACGCAATATCGTCGTCTCCCGACGCACGGTACTTGAAGAGAAGCGTGAGAAGATGCGCTCTGAACTGCTCTCCGAAATCGCCGTCGGACAGGTCCGACAGGGTATCGTTAAGAACATTACCGATTTCGGTGTCTTTATCGACCTCGGTGGTGTCGACGGATTGCTGCATATCACCGATATGTCATGGGGACGCATCCGCCATCCATCCGAAATGTGCAGCCTCGGCGAGACTATCGATGTCAAGATCCTCGATTTCGATGATAACACGTCGCGTATTTCGCTCGGACTGAAACAACTCACCCCGTATCCGTGGGAGAATATCGAGCAGAAATACCCGCTGGGTAAGAAAGTTACCGGACGGGTTGTCTCGATTACCGACTACGGTGCGTTCGTTGAGCTGGAAAAGGGTGTCGAGGGACTGATACATATCTCGGAAATGTCCTGGACACAGCATATCAAGCACCCCTCCAAGATCATGAATGTCAATGATCAGGTGGAGACGGTGGTCCTCTCTGTTGACAAAGATAATGAGAAGATCTCCCTGGGTATCAAGCAACTCGAGCCGGATCCCTGGGGGACGATCGATGATAAATATCCGGTCGGACAGGTCGTCGCCGGAAAGGTGCGCAACCTGACCGCCTTCGGTGCCTTTGTCGAACTCGAAGAGGGTATCGATGGGCTGGTGCATATCTCCGATATGTCCTGGACCAAACGTATCCAGCACCCGTCTGAAGTCATGAAGAAGGGTGACACGGTCGAGGTGAAGGTGCTCAAAATCGACCACGAAAACCGTCGCATCTCGCTGGGCTACAAACAGCTCCTGGAAGATCCCTGGGGTGAGCTGGCCCGCAAGTACGCGGTCGGGACCGAATGTCTCGGAACTATCACGCGCGTCATGGATCGTGGCGTCATCGTGGAACTCGATGGTGATGTCGAGGGCTTCGTGCCTACCGCGCAGCTCGGCAAGCGCGACCTGGCCGATCCCCAGGGTGCTTTCCACGAGGGCGAGGAACTCCCGCTCTCAGTTATCGAATTCGACCGCAACCAGCACAAAATCGTGCTGAGTGTCTACGCCTACTACAAGAAGCGTGACCGCAACGAATTCGATGCTTTCCTGGAACGTCACCAGAAGGAAGCCCCGGCGGCCATGGAAGCTGCCATGCCCGAGGAACTGAAGAAGGAACTCGAAGAAGCGCGCGAACATGTCGCCGATCTGGCTGCCAAGGAAGCCGTCGAAGCTTCCAATAAACCCGAGCCGGATCATCAGGCTGAACCCGCCGCCGCCGAAGCGACCGAGGAAACTCCCGAGGAACCTTCCGAGGAACCGAAGGCAGAGGCCGCACCGGCTGAAACTGAGCCTGCCTCCGAGGAGCCGACCGAATCTGCTGAAACCAGCGAAGAGGAAAGCACCGAGGAAAGCACCGAGGAAAGTGACGAGGACGAAACCAAAACAGAATAACCGCCCGGCGGTTATCACTGGTCTGATAGAACTGACGAGGCGGCGGGCACGGGCCCGCCGCTTTTTTTGACAATCACCCGCGACGACGTTTCGCCGATATGGAAAACGAACACAAGCCCCGCATCGCCTTCAAAACCATCGGCTGCCGGCTCAACCAGTACGAAACCGAACGCATGGCCGCCGACCTCAATCCCTTCGGCCTCTACCGCGTCAAGCCGGGTGAACCGGCCGATGTCTTCGTCATCAATACCTGCACCGTCACCCACAAAGCCGATAAAGACTGCCGTTACTATATCCGCCGCGCCCGCCGCGACAACCCCAAATGCAAAGTGATCGTCGTCGGCTGCTACGTCGAACACGAGGCCGAGAGCCTCCGCCAAATGGATGAAGTCGATGTGCTCATCTTCAATGACCAGAAGGAAGCTATCGCCGAGATTCTTCAGGAACGTCTGCCGGACGTCTTCGCAAACAACTCCTCCTGTCGTCCCGCCACCACTGACAACGTCTTTCGAGCCATCCGCAACCGGGCCTGGATCAAAATCTCCGATGGCTGCAACCAGGCCTGCTCGTTCTGCCTGGTTACCCGCGTGCGCGGTCAACTCGTCAACCGTCCCTCATCTGAGTTGGTCACCGAGATCCGGGAACTCGTCAGACAGGGCTTCCACGAGGTCGTCCTTACCGGCGTCAATATCGGCTACTACAAGGACAAGGACGCCACCCCGCCGCTTTCCGACCTCGCTTCCTTCTGCCAATACGCCGTCGCGCACTCCGGCCTCACCCGCCTTCGGCTCTCCTCGACCGAACCGCAAACCGTCAGCGAAACACTGATCGAGCTGGTCGCCGCCGAGGACTCCGGCCTCTGTCGATACTTCCACCTCCCGGCACAGTCAGGCTCTTCCCGCATCCTGAGGCTGATGAAACGTCCCTACACCCAGCAGCAGTACCTTCAGCGACTTGAGATGATCAAACGAGCCAATGAGAAGATCATTGTCGGGGCCGATCTCATTGTCGGCTTCCCCGGCGAGTCACAAAGCGATTTCGAGCAATCGCGCGCCGTTGCCGACAGTGGCCTGATCGACTACCTCCATGTCTTCAGCTACTCCGATCGCCCCGGAACCACTGCCTTCGATATGCCGGACAAGGTCATGCCCGAGGTGATCAAAAGCCGACACGACATCCTTGCCGACATTTCGCATCGTCGCTGGCAACAGGCCCTGAACCGGCAGGTCGGACAGAATCTGCAGGTCATCGCCGAGCACAGGACATCCCCCGATGGCTCCCGGATGGCCGTCGCCGACAACTATGTTCGCGTACGCCTCCCCAATGGCCTCGATCCCGGCCGCATCCCTGTCATCATTCATGTTACCGCTGCCCGCGATGGCTATGTCGAGGGCGATCTCGTCTTTCAATAGCTGACTATAGATATAGTCAGCGCCACAGGCCATCCTCCCGAATCCACCCCGCATCGCATCACACTCTCCCATCCGCTACCATGTGACCGTGACATTCTTTCCGCTCCGGCTCGGAAAGAAATGCCCCGTTGACCCCGTTGATGGTATCGCTCGCTCCACAAGATTTGGCGTAAGCTGTTACCCAGTAGCGCTTTATGAGAGGCGCAACGCACCTGGCACGGGCGTTGCTTTGTGTGGCAGTGGAGAAATGGATGTATTGGAGAAAGTCTCGTGACTGAAAACAACGAAGAAACCACTGTTCACCAGAGTCCTGAAGAGAACGAGCCGCAGGCCCAGGAGCAGGCGACCGAGGCCAAGCCAAAGTCAAAGTTTGGCGGACTGCTGACCAAACGCAATATCATGTTTGGCGGCGGCGGATTGCTCCTGGTCATTCTGGCCGTTGCCGGCATCATGCTCTTCTCAGGTGGCTCCGATGACACCGCCGAGCTACCCGCCGAAGAATCGGCCGAGCAGCATGAGACCGCCGATGCCACCGCCAACGGTGCAGAAAGTCACGGCGACAAACCGGTAGTGGAAATCCACGAGGAAGTCCCGCAAAAGCACAATCAGGACCGTGCGCCCCAAAAGCAGGAACAAACCGCCACGGTGGAAGAGCACGCCGAGGAAACGTATGACGAGCTCTTCGCCGAGGAACCCGCTCCGGACGATCTCAGTGAGTTCGAAATGCCGGATATGCCCGATGATTCCGGCGTGATGGCTACGATCATGGAAAACCTCGAATTTCTCGATTACAGCCCTGATATGGAAGACGATGAGGCTGACGATGATTCCGAGAGCGAAGCCACTATGTCGGTCGAGGACTCTGTGGCCGAAACAAACTGGATCGCCGAGGAGAAGGCACGACTCAAGGAAAAGGAACAGGAACTCGCCGAGCGCGAGCGTAAACTCCAGGCTCTCGAGAAGAAGATCGCACAGAAGATGCTCTATTTGGAGCGAACCGAATCCGAACGAATCGCCACGCTGGCCAAGCTCTATGACAACATGGACCCGCGTGCTGTGGTGCAGTTGATGGCCAATCTCGATGACGAAACGGTCGTGTCGCTCATTCCGCGCATGAAACCGAAGAATGCCTCAGCGGTGCTGCAGCTAATGTCCTCGGTCCGCGCAGCTCGCCTGTCCAAACAACTGATCTCAATCGCGGTGTCAGACAAGTGAATAATGCATTGACCATATTCGATTTACTCATGGGCGGAGTTCAACCCGCTCAGGGGCAGACCCCGGCCGGTACCCAAAGCGTTGGTACCGCGGAGAATACCCTGCCATTCGATATGCTCATGCAACAACTGCTCGGTGGTAAATCGACCGAAAGTGCCCGCCAGAGCTCGCTCCCATTCGTAGCGGCCCCGAATCCTGCTCTTGGCCAGAAACACACTAAGACATCTGATCCGACACTGACTCAACAGCATACCGGCCAACAGCACGCGACACTGAGTCTATTGACTGACAATCAGGCCAATGGCGGCACCGTCAAGATCAGTACGGTCTCGCCGGAACTGCTGATGCGCCAGTTGCTTGCCTCCGGCACAACAGCCCGGATCGACCTTGGCCACAACCAACAAATTGCCCTTGAGAGATCAGCGACCGACGGTCCAGAAGTGACGGTCTCAGTAGAGTCGCTGATCGCTCAGGCGGGCTTTGCCAACGGCGACAACTCCGCACTCACCATGCCGCAGCCTCAGGGCGAGGCCGAAGTGCCGATGCAGCAACCAAAGATCTCTCACGCCGATGCATCCGCCCAACAGGCTGTTACCGCCAATCTTAGCGAACCCGAACTGACCGGCGAACAACCGACGCAGACAATCAACCCCCTGCCGACAACAAACGGCCAGGCGCAGCCAGACAATGCAATCAACAATGTGCCACTACCGGCACAGTCAATCTGGCCGCGCATAAGCAGGCGTCCGCCAACTGGACTTTCCCTGCCGACAATGCAACCTCTGAAGCGAATGCGGCCGAGCAGCCGCAGTTGCCCATTGACCCGACAGCACTGGCTACTGAGGATGCGGCGACTGAATCAGCCGACAAGACGACCATTGACCCGCGCGTACACTTGAACTCATCGCACGCGGTCAGACAAGTCACGCTCAGTCAGCCCACCCAGCTTGGTCCGGGAACATATGAAATCATCGATTTCAGCATCCGCTCAGACCGCGTGCAGTTTACGCTGGCACCGTTGAACCAGGATGGCATTGCCGATAAGAACGCCGGCCAGCAGGTGAAGATCAGCCTTCCGCGAGAGGCGGTCACCCAGGCGCTTGAGTCCGCCATGAACCAGGGACCCCGGCAGATCACGCGCGTGCAGCTCGATGGCCTCGGGCAGCCGGTGCGGCGGATCGAGGCTATCCTCAATCAGCTCAACGCCAGCAAGATCGAGGTCGCCCCGCTCGAATCAGATGGTGGCAAGGATTCACCCTCCAGAGCCATGACCAACGATTCACGCCAGATCCAATTGACATTCACGCCGGAAAAGGCGCAACAGCCACCGGTCCGCGTGACCATGAACAGCAACCAGGTCCAGGCTGTCAGTGAACAGCGGATCAACATGGAGACCGCGCCCAGAGTGAGTATCTCCGATGGCAACGCCGGCAATTCAGGCAATGGCCAGTCATTTGGAGGCCACGCCGGAAACCAGCAGGACCAGTTTGCCGGGTTGTTCGACCGCCATCAGCAGATGACCGGGAGCAACTTCAAGCTCAATACCACCGGAGACAACACGACAAACAACAGGTTTGACCAGCTACTCGGTCTGGAGAGCCAGACTGCGCGCAATGGCAATATGCCCACTGCTGATATGCCGGAGGCCCGGCCGGTGCGCATGGTGATCCCCGAGGCGGAGATGATGAAGCTGCGCACCACCGGCCAGACAGTCCGATTGCATCTTGAGCCTGATACCCTGGGACCGGCACGATTGACGCTGAGTATGCAGGGTGATACGCTGAAGGCACACGTGGTGGTGGACTCGCGCCAGGCGAAAGCGGCCGTGGAGTCCTCCCTGCAGGAACTGACACAGCAACTGAGCAGGGCGAATATCAAGGTTGATCATATCAGTGTCGAGGTGGGCTCAGAGAGTCCTGATCAGCAACAGCTGTTGGACCGCCGCCCTCAGTGGTATTCACGGCCGCAGGGCGCATACGCAAACCTCGCCGGCGATGAGACCAGCGAGACAACCGAAAACCCAGCGATACTGGCCGGCCAGGTAGCAGCCCACGGCTACGGAATAAATGCCGGCGGTGTCAACTTGTTAGCATAGGAGCGCAATATGCCCGGAATCACTCCGGTAGATGGTACCGCACCGTTCGAAACACAGTCGTCGAACTTCAACACCAACGAATTGGGCAAGGACGAGTTCCTCCAGTTGTTGATCACCAAGCTGACCAATCAGGACCCGCTGGAGCCAACCAATGATGAGCAGTTCATCGCCGATTTGGCACAGTTCTCCTCACTGGAGCAAATGAACAACATCGCGGACGCCATCAAGGCGGGTAACGAGTGGAACTACAGGCAGTCCAGCTCGATGCACAACCTCATGGCGGCTGATTTGATCGGCAAGGAAGTAATGGCCAGCTATGAGTCCGTCTATCTGGACACTGGCGAGAATGCCACTATTCGCTTTGCTACCAACCAGTTCGCGGAGCAAGTCGAATTCAAGATCAAGGACAGCGACGGTAACCTCGTCTCTACAGTGCGCGAGGATCACGTGCAGATCGGCGTTCATTCGATCAGTTGGGATGGTACCGACTCCCGCGGCAACCGTCTGCCCGAGGGTACCTATACCGTCGAGGCTGTCGCCTACAATGGCGATTCGCAGTTCAGGCCGGAACTCAGCCTCTCAGGTTTGGTGGATGCAGTTGTGTATCGCGATGGCAAGCCGTACCTGACGATCGATGGCGTCGAAATCAACTTCGGCGATGTTCGCTCAGTGGCAACAGCAACCGAGGGCGAGGAAGACCCGCCGGATGAAGGCTGATAGCCTTAGCTATCGGGGAAGGACAAACAACAGAGCTACGTGGATAGGAATCTGAAACAATGACTAACGTTAACACACAACAGGTAACCAATTTCCAGCGGCCGGTGGATCTGCTGGAGATTGCCCGCCGGAGCAAGAAGCAGCCGAAGGCAGATGAGTCCACCCAGGGATCATTCAAGGATATGTTCTCGCGCGAGCTGGCCGGAACGCAGGAACTCTCGTTCTCGAAGCACGCCCAGGCGAGGCTGTTCTCGCGCGGAATAGAACTGTCCGATGAACTGCTGAGTGATATCGGTACCGCCGTTGACAAGGCGCAGGCCAAAGGTTCACGCGAAACGCTGGTGCTGACCGAAGAAGTAGCATTGGTCGTTTCCGTGGAAAACCGTACGGTCATTACCGCCTTTGACCGCGAGAATCTTCGCGACGGCGTGGTCACCTCAATCGATTCGGCAGTGATACTGTGATAAGACGAAAATATGAAGTATACAGAACGCATAAACGCATGGCAACGAAGCTGGACTCCATCGAGATGGAGAGGCTCTGCCATTACCATGGAGGATAACCAACCATGATGGCATCATTGTTCGCCGGGGTGTCGGGCCTGAAGAATCACCAGGTCAAGTTGAACGTCATCGGTAACAACATCGCGAATATCAACACCATCGGCTTCAAGGGCAGCCGCGTCAATTTCCAGGAAGCGCTGGTACAGACACACCGCGGCGCCTCGCGTCCTTCGAACAGCCAGGGCGGTACCAACCCCATTCAGATGGGTCTTGGTATGCAGGTGGCCAGTATCGACAACCTGTTCTTGCAGGGTGGTGTCGAGACCACCGGCCAGATCACCGACCTGGCCGTTCAGGGCGAAGGATTCTTCATCCTGGGAGATAACTACGGTAATAAGTTCTACACGCGCGCCGGAGCGTTCGGTTTCGATGCCAACGCCAACCTGGTCGATCCGGGAACCGGCCTGTTCGTGATGGGCAAGATGGCCGACGTCACCGGGGATATCCCCTCGCTGGCGACAACCGGCCGCATCACCCTCCCCTTCGGTCAGCAGGATCCGGCTCAGTCGACTACCGAAATCAGACTGGCCAATAACCTGGACGCATCGGCGACTGACTCCGAGGCGTTGCTGACCGATGCCGGCACCTCCGGCATCATCAGTGTCGAGGGCATCGCCGCCGACGGTGTGGGTGGCACCCACAAGATTCAGATCACAGGTGCTCAGCCGACCGAGTCGAATATCGAATCAAACGTCGGTGGCGTCGGCCTGAGCGTACTCGACCGGCTTGGAGCCGACCTGGGTGTGACAGACTTCGCAGATATTGCTATCGAGATTGATAACGGTGACCGCAGTGAGACGATTCAAATCACGGCGGATACGACCGTCCAGGAATTCATGAACAAGATCAACAGTATCCTGGGCCTGGAGGCCGAGCTGTACGACAGCGGCGGTGGCATCATGGAAATGCGGATCTCCCGGACCAAGGCCGGCGATGGCGCCGAATTGAACTTTGAGGTGGATCCGATCGTTGCCGGTGATGTCTGGAACACGTTGTTCGGCGAGGCCGCGCCCGGCCCGATGACGGTCGATAACGGATCTGCCTCGACCTTGCAGATCTTCGATGAATTCACACCGAATCATGGTCAGGGAGTGGCGGCCGGCCCGGTCAGCACCTACCTCGATCTCAAGTTCGATGAGCAGTCGGGCCTGGCCACGGAAATCGTCGGTCTCGGCGGCGGCGGGGTTACGGTGAAATCGGGAATCGACGGTCTCTCTCCGGCCGGTGCCGGCGATGAGTTGATCATCACGACCGAGGATACCGTGCATACCTCATCGATCGATATCTATGACTCGCTCGGCGAACGGCACACGCTGTCGATCGAGTTTGCCAAGTCAATCATCGATCAGCGCTGGGAGTGGACGTGTCAGACGCTGGGCGATGAGATTATCACTGCCGGACAGCAAGGCTATGTCGAGTTCGGACCGCAGGGCGAGTTGCTCGGTTTCGGGTACTATGGAGGTGTCGAGCAGTTGGCGATCGATCCCAACAATGGCTCGGACAACATCTTCATCAATTTCGACCCGGGCAATATCTTCAGCTATGACGGCCTGACGGGGTTCTCCGGTGGCGGTCAGCATACCGCCTCGATCGTCTACCAGGACGGTTACGGGCTGGGTATGCTCGAAAAGATCGCCATCGACCAGGAGGGGAATATCTCTGGTATCTTCTCCAATGGCATCACGCGCCGACTGGCGCAGATCTCGATGGCCGAGTTCTTCAATGATGCCGGTCTGACCAAGGCGGGCAAGTCCATGTACCAGGTATCCGCAAACAGTGGTAATGCTGTGGAGGGGACGGCCGGAACGACAGTTGCCGGCACTATCTTCTCCGGCGCGCTGGAATCCAGCTCGGTTGATATCGCGCAGGAGTTCACCAGCATGATCGTCACCCAGCGCGGATTCCAGGCGAACGCAAGAGTGATAACAACCAGTGACCAGATGCTTGATGAACTGGTGAATATCAAGAGATAAACACGATGATTCAACTGATTCGCACAGGTAAGGTTCTGCTGAGGTTTCCAATGGCATTGAGGGCTCTGGCCGAGTTGCTCATGCCGGTTGCCAACAAGACATCGCGACGGGGCCACGGTGTGAGTCTGGCAGGCAGGGGTGGCCTTGTCCGGCGAATCGTGAATCTGACCGCCCGACGTGCACCCGGACGCTGTGTCCGGGTGCCGCTCGGGATGATAACAGGAGTATGCAATGGCTGACGAAGAACAGACTATGGTCGATGGACAGGACTCGGCCGAGGACGCGCCAAAGAAGGGTCCGAACAAGCTCATTTTGTTCGGTGGGATTGGTGTTGTCGCTATCGTGCTGGGAATTGTACTGGCCCTGTTTGTGATCGCTCCCATGACCTCCGGCGGCGGAGAGCAGGCCGCTGCGGAACCGGTTGCCGAAGAGAGTTCGCACGACGGACATGGAGAGTCCGCTGAGGCAGACCACGGTGGGGATGCCGGCGAAGGCGGCGAACACGGTGGCAGCGCCAAAGGGAATATCTACTCGATTGATAATATCATTATCAATCCGGCAGGGACCGGCGGGTCGCGCTTCTTGTCGACCTCCATCAGTTTCGAACTCAAATCGAGCCAGTTGGCCAAGGAGTTCGCAACCAAGGATGTCGTGATTCGCGATGCACTGATTACGATTCTGTCCTCGAAGACCGTGACGCAGTTGACCAACCCGAAACAGCGCGAGATCACACGATACCAGATCCGCAAGCGGGTGGCCCAGCTTTTGGAGACCGAGGATATCCAGGGCGTGTACTATACCGACTTCGTGTTGCAATAGGACTGACAACAGCGAGGGAATGACGTGGCCAAGATTCTGTCACAGGACGAAATTGATGCTCTATTGACAACGGTGTCATCGGGCGACCAGCACGATTCGGACGAGAGTATCGATGATGAGAAGCTCCGGTCGATTATTGCCTATGACTTCAAGCACCCCAACCGCGTCTCCAAGGACCAGATACGGACCCTGGAGAACATGCACGACAACTTCGCGGGACACTACGGGTCAACGTTGTCAGCGGTACTTCGGTCGATAGTCGATGTCGACCTGGTCTCGGTAGACCAGATAACGTATTCGGAGTTTATCATGTCGCTGGTGACTCCATCGTGTACGTACACGCTGAAAGCACCGCCGCTGGACGGTTTGTCGTTGATCGATTTCAACCCGACTTTGACCTTCTCGCTGATCGACCGCATGTTTGGCGGCCACGGGAAGATCCTCGAGTCCGAAAGGGAACTGACAGGAATTGAACGGTCGGTACTCGGCAGGATGGTGAGCAAGCTCTACGGTGATTTGGAGAAGGCCTGGGAGCATATCGTCCCGGTGAATATCGAGCAGGTTTCGTTCGACAACAATCCGCAGTTTATCCAGATTGTCCCACCGGGTGAAACGGTGGTGGTAGTGTCGTTCCAGGTGAAGATGTTCCAGGCGACGGGATTGTTGACTATCTGCTATCCCTATGTGGCCCTGGAACCGGTCATCACCAAGCTGTCGGCACAGAACTGGATCGATGCTACCAAGAAAAAGAGCGAAGGCCGTGACCGGAGCACCAATGAACGCAACCTGCATCTGGTGACGGCCGATGTGTCGGCGGAGCTTTCGCGCGAGGGCATCCGGGTACGGGACTTCCTTTCGCTGAGAAAGGGGGATGTCCTTCCCTGTGATCGACGGATCAATGAGCCGATGGTGGTGTCAGTAAACGAAAAGCGCAAATATCTGGCGCACCCCGGGCTGTCAGGAAAGCACCGGGCCGTCCAGATAATTCAAGAGTGTGATCAGAGAGCCAAGGAGAGCTAACGAATGAGTGACGAAGAGAAGATGGATCTTCCAGAGGACGAGCAGTCACCAGAGGATCAGGCTGCCCAGCCATCGGATGCGGCTGGCGGTGATGAGGCCGGTGATCTCCCCGGCGAAGAGGCACAGGCACCCGATGATGTCGGTGCCGACGATGATGCCGGTGTCGAGGGGGAGAAGTCGCAGGCTCAGATCGATGCCGATGAAGCGGCCCTGGCAGCGGCGGTTGCCGCCGAGGGTGAAAAGCCCGACGATGCTGACAAGGTCGTCAACGACGACGATGTCCCCGAGGAGGACGCCGAGGCGGCCATGCTGGCCATGCTCGATGACCTGCCACAGGAAGAGTCCGGGACGCCCCCCGATGATATCGATTTTGGCGGCACCAGCGTCTCCGATGCCAAGTTCCAGCAGCTCTCGCAGCCTGCCGGCGGCGGGGAGGCGCGCAGTATCGAGATGTTGCTCGATGTCAGCCTGCCCATCTCGATTGAGCTGGGGCGAACCCGGATGGCGATAGCCGATATCCTGACGCTTGGTCCGGGCTCGGTAGTGGAGTTGAACAAGCTGGCCGGTGAGCCGGTGGACTTGATGGTCAACCAGAAGATCGTGGCCAAGGGCGAGGTGGTGGTTATCGATGAGAATTTCGGTGTTCGCATCACACAGTTGGTGACGCCGGAAGAAAGGTTGAGAATACTTGGCGAAATGTAGCAGCCCCAAGCGCCGCGCGATGGTGATGACAATCGTCATCATTGTCGCCGCCCTCATTGGCCTGACGGCGGTGGATATTGCCCCCGGCAAGCACCGGGTGAGCGATGTCGAGGCCTCGCTTTTGACAGCAAAGACGGGTCAGGCGTCGGCGACCTCGACCGATGCCCAACTCTCCGCCGAAGCACTGACCGGAAGCGCGTGGCCGTCGATCATCAAGATGATCAGCGCCCTGTGTTTGGTTGTGTTCGCCATCTATGGTACGATCTGGCTGCTGAAGCGGCTGACCACGAAGGGGCGCCGAGGTCGCAGTCACGGCATTTTGGAGGTGGTGGAGACAGCCTATCTGGGGCCGAAGAAGACCGTCTCGCTGGTGCGAGTGGCGGGCAAATCGGTTTTGATCGGTTCGACCGACAACCAGATTTCCATGCTTACGGAACTAAGTGAAGAGGAAACATCGGCGGCATTGAGCGAGCCGGTGAATGAGGCGCCGACTGAGGAGTCCTTCAGGGACCTGCTCTCGGTGGCCAGCCGAAAAGTGAAGAGCTTTACGATGGGCAAACGACGGGCTGCCCTGGAATCATAGTCCCGTCACATGAACGTCGCGGCCGGGAGGCCGAGGCATACGCGAGCAACATTGGACGTTGCCGCAACAAGGTGAATATAGGATATGAAACGCCTTATCAGACTGATCGGTCTGACGGTGCTGCTGTTGACAGTCTTCAGCGCAGTGGCCGATGCCCAGACCATGCCCAAGATCTCAGTTGAGGTCGGCGAGACCGAGGATCCCTCGGATCTTTCAACCACTCTGCAGATAATCATCCTCATGACGGTGCTGTCGCTGGCGCCGGCTATCCTGATCATGACGACCTCGTTTGTGCGCATGGCAGTGGTGCTGTCGTTTCTGCGTCACGCCATGGGTACGCACCAGATGCCGCCCAACCAGTTGCTGGTGGCACTGGCCCTCATCCTGAGCTTTTTCGTGATGTCGCCGGTGCTCAACCAGGCGTACAGCGAGGGGATCAAGCCCTACCTTGACGAGCAGATCGAAGGGGAAGAAGCGTACCAGAAGACGGTGGAGCCATTCCGTAAGTTCATGCTGTCGCAGACGCGAGAGAAAGACCTGGCCCTGTTCGTGGATATTGCCGGGCTGGACCAGCCCAACAACGCCGAGGAGATACCGCTGGAGGTCCTGGTGCCCGGGTTTGTGATCAGTGAGTTGCGCACGGCCTTCCAGATCGCCTTCGTCCTGTTCGTGCCGTTCCTGGTGATCGACATGGTGGTAGCCTCGGTGCTGATGTCGATGGGTATGATGATGCTGCCGCCGATTATCGTCTCGCTGCCATTTAAGATACTGCTGTTCGTGCTGGTCGATGGCTGGTATCTGGTCGTGAAATCGCTGGTTGAATCCTTTAAGGTATAGCGCAAGGGAGAGAAGAAGATGACTCCGCAAATGGTTGTGACAATAGGACGTGAAGCGCTCATGACGACGCTGATGGTGGCCGGGCCGATGCTGCTTTTTGCGCTGGTGGTCGGCCTTTTGATTTCGATTTTCCAGGCCGTCACCCAGATCAACGAAATGACCCTGACTTTCGTGCCGAAGATCCTGGCGGTGGCCCTGGCGCTGTTGATTTTCCTGCCCTGGATGATCAACCAAATGACTGATTTCACGAACCACCTGGTCGATATGATCCCGATGCTGGTCGGTTGACAGCGGCTGCCGTGATCGATTTCCCATTAATAGGGGCAATTGAACGAATTTCCACCATCACCTGGTAAATATTTCCGCAGCCGGAGGGGGCGCCCGCTCCCGATTGTCTTTGTGATTTCATAAGTCATTGTTTAGCAGGTACTTACGCGGCGTCAATATCCCGTTTCAATCTGGCACACAATTTGAAACAGTAATAAGTCGATTGACCCGAATTGTAAGGAATGGATGCCTTGTTCGAGTTCTTAGACTTCACCGCGGCCAAGCTGCAAACACTGATGCTGGTCATCATGCGCGGCTCCGGTCTTTTCATTCTGGCTCCGATAGTGGGATCGCGACAGGTGCCGGTGCTGATTCGGGTTGGTCTGCTGGTGGTGTTGTCGCTGGTGCTGGTGCCGCTGGTCGCCGAGACCACAGCGGTGGCCGAATCGCCGGCTGAACTGGCGGTGCTGGCCCTCAAGGAAATCCTGGTAGGTGTGCTGATCGGGCTGTTCTTCCTTTTCATCTTCTTTGCGGCCAAGATGGCCGGCGGTCTGGTCGGATACCAGATCGGTTTTGCTATCGCGGTGCAACTCGACCCTACCTCCGGCGACCAGGTATCGCTGATTGGTCGCTTCTGGGATTTGATGGCATCGTTGATCTTCATCGCCATCAGCGGGCATCACCTCATCATTCGAGCCTTTGCAGACAGTTACCTGGTCATTCCTCCCGGCGACGTCGCGATGAGTGGAACGGTCGGGGAGATGGTGATGAAATACTCGGCGTATGTGTTCGTGCTGGCCCTCAAGATGGCGGCCCCGGTGCTGGTGACCCTGTTCCTGACCGATGTGGCCCTGGGGACGGTGGCGAAGACGATGCCGACCATGAACGTGTTCTTTGTTGGGTTCCCGATCAAGATCGGTGTGGGCATGCTGACGATTGCCCTGGCGCTGCCGCTGTTCTCGTATGTGCTGCAGCGCGCGGTTGAGTTTCTCGATGGGGAACTGCGAACCATGATGCTGGCCCTGGGCCAGGCCTGAGGGATTCGCTGTGGCTGAGAGAGACTTTCAAGAAAGATCAGAGAAGGCAACTCCCAGGCGGAGAGAGAAAGCCCGCGACGAGGGCAAGGTAGCCAAGTCGCAGGAGCTCAATGCTGCCGCGATTATCTCGCTGGGCTTCTTGACGCTGTACATGGTCGGTCCGAACCTGACGAACCAGGTGTGGGGATTCATGAGCTACACCTTCTCGAACGCGCCCACCATCGCCGCCAATGACCCAACATTCGTGACCGTGTTTCAGGACAGCATGTTCAAGTTCTTCACCATGTTGCTGCCGATGTTTGCGGTTCTGACGATGGTGGCGGTCGGGATCAATGTTGCGCAGATCGGTTTCAAGATCAGCTCGAAGGCGATGGAGCCGAAGTTCGACAAACTGAACGCGCTCAATGGTGCCAAGCGGCTGTTCTCAATGCGTTCGCTGGTGCAACTGCTTCGCGATACGCTGAAGCTGGCGATAATCGGCATCGTCGCCTACTTCTCGGTCAAGGCCGAGTTTGCAGGTTTCTTCCTGCTGGCCGACATGAGCACCAACCAGATCGCAGGAACGATGGGGACGCTGGCGGTCACGTTGGCGCTGAAGATCGGCGGGGCATATCTGGCTATCGCGTTCTTGGATTTCATGTACCAGCGCCACGAGTTTGAGAAATCAATCAAGATGTCCAAGCAGGAAATCAAAGAAGAGCACAAGGATACCGAGGGTAACCCGCAATTGAAGGGGCGGCTTCGCCAGGTACAGCGGCAGATGTCGCAGGGCCGGATGATGAAGGCTGTGCCGACGGCTGATGTTGTGATCAAGAACCCGACCCATCTGGCAGTGGCGCTCAAGTACGATCCGACCGAGGGCATGGCCCCGATGGTGGTTGCCAAGGGTGAGCGGCTGGTGGCTCAGCGGATTATCAGGATTGCTGAGGCGAACAATATCCCGGTGATCGAGGACAAGCCGCTGGCGCGAGCGCTCTTCAAGATGTGCGAGGTGGGTCAGATGGTGCCGGCGAACCTGTATCGTGCAGTGGCCGAGGTGCTGGCGTATGTCTATCGACTCAAGGGAAAGGTGATCAGGTAGCATGGCGCCCACGCAGAACAAGTCTGTCCTTGAGCTGATCATGGCGCGTGCCGACGTGCTGTTGGGTATGGCCGTCGTGGGCGTTATCGGGGTGCTAATCATTCCGATTCCGACCGCCCTGCTTGATTTCGCGCTGGCCTTCAATATCACGTTCTCGCTGGTGGTGTTGCTGACGACGCTGTACGTGCGTCAGCCACTGGATTTGTCAGTCTTCCCGGGGATGCTCTTGATACTGACGCTCATGCGCCTGTCGCTCAACGTAGCATCGACCCGCATGATCCTGCACCAGGCCTACGCCGGTGACGTGATCAACTCATTCGGTAACTTCGTCGTGCAGGGCAATTACGTGGTCGGCTTCATCGTGTTCGTCATCCTGGTCATTATCCAGTTTGTGGTGATCACGAAGGGTGCCGGTCGCATTTCCGAAGTTGCGGCGCGATTCACCCTGGATGCCATGCCGGGCAAGCAGATGGCGATTGACGCGGATTTGAACGCGGGCATTATCTCGGAGAACGATGCCCGTGACCGGCGACAGACGATTGCGCGCGAGGCGGATTTCTACGGCGCCATGGATGGTGCCTCGAAGTTCGTGCGCGGTGATGCAATCGCCGGCATCCTGATCACGCTTATCAACGTGATCGGTGGTTTGATTATCGGGATTGCGCTTAAAGATATGCCGCTGACCGAGGCCTTGCGGACGTACTCCCTGCTGTCGATCGGTGACGGCCTGGTGACGCAGATCCCGGCGCTTTTGGTATCGACCGCCTCGGGTATTATCGTCACGCGGGCTGCCTCTGAGTCGGACATGGGCTCCGACCTGACCCGCCAGTTGACGCGTCAACCGCGGGCGATCCTGGTGGCGGCGCTGGTTCTGTTCTTGTTCGGGTTGCTGCCGGGGATGCCGACCACGACGTTCATGATCCTCGGGTTCGGTATTGCCGGCGTGGCGCTGATGGCCC
>CAZXRO010000025.1:0-18287 GCA_964642435.1 uncultured Ignavibacteriales bacterium | reverse complement strand
CAGCCACCAAACAATGTATCCACCAAGCCGGTCAAGTCTGTGATCTCCACCGAGCCGGATCCATTCAAGTCGCATGTGCCGATGGTGCAGCCACTTGATGGGGTCCCGAACAGCAGAGAGACTAAACACGTTAAATCGACGACATTGACACTACCGCTGCCGTCCATATCACATTCGAGAGGCTCGATGAGGATCGATCCCTCCTGTGTGACTACGCGCGTGGTGTCCAGATAGCCGGTCTTGATGGTATCGATAGCGAGTGAATCGTACTCCGGGATGAATTCGCTGTACCCCTCCCACAGTGCGCACGAGTCGCCCTGATACATCTGACATACGTACCAGGTGGTGTCATAGGCGGTGTCGATGGCGGTGCCGATCGAATAGCCGTTGGGGTTGGAGAAGTCGAAAGGGGTGGTGACGGTGATTGGGCACAGGAGGCTGCCCGAGGAGTCGGTGAGGGCGAAGGTGCGATAGGGGATTCGTACCACCAGTCCTCCTTGCTGAGGCGGAAACCCGCGATAGTTTGGTCCTCCGGGCAGGTTTGCTATGCATCGGAACCAGAGTTCGGTCTGGTCCTCGGCTCGGTCTATGGACTCAACGTACTCGAATCCTGAGACGAGCGTACCGACGGTATCGAATCCGCCGTTATCGAATCTGAAGCGGACCAAGTCGGGCCTTTCGCTGACCAGAACGCACTGGAAACCAGCGATACTATCGTAGTAGTTATCCATGTAGATCGGCAGGAAGCCGCTGTCCGCTGCGGGCAGGGAAATGGTGTCTCCGACCGAGAAGACGAGCTCGAGTGGCCCGTCGGCGCCCTTGCTTCGTGGGGTGATGAGTAATGCGACGAGTCCCAAAGCGACAGTCAAAAGACTAACTGAGCGTCGAAACGGCATAGAATCCTCCGTGTTCGATAGGCAGAGATTGAGTGGCATGTACGATCAGTCAGTTAGCTATGATTGCATATGGCCCTTGTCAGCGGGTCCTCAAGCAAGAAAGAGGAAGAAACCGTCTTGTAGTTACTGGCTGTAATGTACCATCTTTCAACAGATTGTCAAGTTGTTTGGGCGCCTGAAAGCCAGCAAAGAGGGCCGCCTCAACTCAGTGAGGCGGCCCATGTGTTCGTCTTACATAATGTCTGTGGCAGGGACTTACTGCGGTTTGGCGAAGGCGTTCTCGGGAATCTCGGGGTTGATAGTCAACTCAGAAACCTCCATTTTGCCGAAGGCGTTGCCATTGAGTTCTTTCTCGATCACCTTGGGCAGCACTAACCCCGAGGTGGTCATCATGGTGTTGACATGATCCACAACCGTCCCGTCTCCCATGAATGTCTCGGACCAGTAACTCACCGCCACCAGCTGGTGGCTCTCCATATTGAAGCCGAATCGCCCCACCGGTTCCTGTTCGGCGTCAAGGACAGCAACGTACTCTACATCGACTCCGTTGACATTTCCGGGCCCGGCGTAGACGACATCCAGCTCGGGATCATCGGCGTGCTTAAGGACCCAGACAAAATCGCGATTGAGCTCGCGGTCCTCCTTCATGATATCTTCCTCGGTCTTGGCTTCGACGCCGCCCATCTGAGAGGGCTTCCAGCCAGTCTGACCGTTGCGGATATCGTACATTTGCTGACCCATTACAGAGATCACGGCACGCGTCTTATCCGGATAGACAACAAGCTCCTCGACAGACATGGGGATATCACCCTGCGGCGTGCTTATGGTCATGGTGGCCTTGCGGGCAACGCCGGTGACCTTCTTGAACTCTGCCAGGCCGCCATGAGCCTCAGCTGCCTTGGTAAGCACTTCCCGTCCCATGGCTCGAGTTTCCTCATTGACTATCAACTCATCGGTCTCCTCCCCTGAGGGGATAGTGATGTCAATTTGGGTCACCGGGCCCATGCCCAGCTCTTCCAGCGGGACATCGAAGCGCTCGGCATCGCCGACAACGAGTACGACCATTTCGTCAGGGCGGAGGCTGTTGCGGGCCGCCTCCATGACGTCTTCCGGCGTGATGTTTTCGATTCGCTCTTTGACCTTCTGCAGGCGATCGGCCGGCAGTCCATAGTAGTCATAGGTCATGATCCGGTTGATCACCTCGCCCGGGGAATCGAAATTGAAGACGAATGAGTTGAGATATCCGTCCTTGGCCTGCGCCATTTCGTTTGGCGTGGGCGGATCGGTCAGCATTGAGCGAGTCTCGTCGATCATTGCCCGGGCTGCCTGCACGGTACTTTGCGGTTTGGTTGAGGCAACACAGATGAAATACCCGGGGTAATCGTAGTTCGAGATGTAGTTGCCGAACGCGGCGTAGGCCAGGCCGAGCTTGGTGCGGACGGTCTCGGTTATACGACTGCCGAAGCCACCGCCGAGGACCGAGTTCATGACGATCCGGTCGGCGTAGTTGGGGTCGGTGCTCAGGCCGCCGATATGACCGCATCGGACATAGGATTGTTCGGCGTCGCTTTTCTCGATATAATACACCTGGCTGCGCCAGTCATATTCAACTGGCGGAGGTGGTGGAACCTCGACCGTTCCAGCCGTCCAGTCGCCGAAGTACTTGTTGACCATGTCCATGATCTGGTCACGATCAAAATCACCACGAATGGCCATCTGGATATTCTGCGGGTGGTACCACTGATCGTGGAATGCAACCAGATCGTCACGCGTGATGGCGTTGATCGTGGTGTATTCCTCATGGCGGGCATATGGCGAGTCTTCGCCATACATGAGCTTCTGCCACTCGCGGAGCGAAATCTCGGCGATGTCGTCATTACGGCGAGATATGCCGGTACGGGTCTGTGTCTTGGAAAGCTCGATCTTGTCTTCTTCGAAGACTGGCCTGCGCAGCACTTCGCTCAGCACCTCCATGCCGAGGTCTGAGTACTCGCTCAACACGCTCACGTAGGCGGAACCCTCGGTCAGGTTGATACCGTGCTCGACCGAGCCGCCGATTCCCTCGAGCATTTCATCGATCTCATCACCGGTCCACTTCAGTGTGCCACCGGTACGCATGACTTCACCGCAGATACCGGCCAGGCCAACCTTCTCCGCCGGTTCCAGATAGGAGCCGACATTAATGCGGCAGTTGACATAGAACAGCGGCAGGGTATGATCCTCGAGCAGATAAATACGCATGCCGTTGTCCAGGGTGATCTTCTCGACCTCCGGGATGTTGAATTCATTGAGCTTGGGATACTCGATCGTTTCGACATCCTGGGCCACTACCGTCGTCACGCCGAGCCCCAGCAGTAACAGCGCAACGGTTACCAGCATTTTGTGCATACTCATTATTCCCTCTCCCTGTTACTTCTCTGTGGTCTCGAGGTAGGCCACCGTGCGGTTTTGTTTGGTGAAGTACTCTTTGGCAACGCGTTGGATGTCTTCGGCTGTCACGGCATTGATACGATCCAACTCGTTGAACATGTTCCGCCAATTGCCGGAGAGGACCTCATATCCGGCCAGTTGCATGGCCATGCCTTGGTTGGAGGTCAGTCCTCTGATGAAGGACGCCTTGGCGCGGGCCTTGATTTTCTCGACCTCTTCGGCGGGCAGCAGCTCTTCTTTCATGCGCTCGACCTGCGCGAAGACAGCCTCTTCACACTGCTCGTTGGTAGCCTCGGTGGTGGGCATCGCGTAGACCATAGCCAGCGATGGGTACTTGCTGCCCGGCGTGCCGGCAAAGGCTCCGGCCTGAGCCGCAATCTTGCGTTCCTTGACCAGATCTGTGTACAGCAGCGAGGTGCGTCCCTGGCCGAGATAATCGACCATGGCCTCAAGAGCCGGGAAGTCGGGATGCCGCTGATGCGGGATGTGCCATGCAGCGGCAAAGAATGGCTGGGCGGGATCCTCGAGATAGACGCGACGCTCGCCTTCCTGCGGCGGTTCGATAGTTGCCAGTTCTTCGGGCTCCGGCTTTGCCTCAAGGCGTCCCCAGTATTTCTTGGCCAACTTGTGCATTTCCTTCGGGTCGACATCGCCAACGATAGCAATGCACATGTTAGAGGGTACGTAGTACTTGTCGAGATGCTCCTGAACCGCCTCGCGGGAGTAATTCTGGATATCGGACATATGGCCGATAATGGAAATACCATACGGGTGCGCGATGAACGCGGCGGCTTTCAACTGATCGATGAGCATCGAGACCGGGTTGTTCTCCAGGACCATGCGACGCTCCTCAGCCACCACGTTCCGCTCTTTGTACATCTCGCGGAAGACCGGCCGGTAGAAGCGCTCAGATTCGATAGCGAACCAAAGCTCGGCTTTGTTGGATGGCAGATTTACGAAGTAGACGGTCATGTCCATGCCGGTGCCGGCGTTGAGGCCCACGCCACCCTCCTGCTCGTACGTGCGCCAGATAGCGTTGGGGTCGACGAATTGATTGGCATGCTCAATAGCTTCCTCGAAGTCGACTTCCAGTTGTGCGATACGGGCGGAGTCGGCCAGATCGCCCTTTTTGCGTTCGGCGCGAAGTTCTTGCCAGATGGAGTCCTCAACGCGCATTGCCACAAGCTCGGCCTCAAGATCCGTCGTACCAAGGGTGCGAGTACCCTTGAAGGCCATGTGTTCGAGCATATGCGCGATCCCGGTGTACTCCTTGGGATCGTTGGCGCCACCCACATTCGCAAACGTGACGAACGATGCTACGGGTGCATCATGTCGTTCCATCACGATCATTCTGAGGCCGTTGTCGAGCGTGAACTCGGTAACGGCATCTTCGATTTCTGAGAAATCGAAGGCAAACACGGCGGACGCTGCCAGCAGCATCAGGCAGCAACCCAGAGCCAGTGTCTTGAAGTTTCGCAGCTTCATCTTGTCTCTCCTCCTATGACAGAATCATTAGTATAAGCTGTTGTCGAATAAAGAGATTGCCCCCGTCTGTGTCAAGCGATAGGATGCTATGACACGAAGCTTTCTGCGCGATTGAAACAAAGCAAACGTGTGTAATCATAGTATAGGCGTTAGTATTGTTTGGATACCAACATTATTAGTACGATCAGAATTGCCGTAAGTTGTGTGCTGGCAGCGAAAAAAGACAGCAGCATGGCTGCTGCTGTCTTTGAAAACAAATGTAGTAGAATCTAATCCCGTTTATTGCTGACTACCACCAACTAATCCACTTAGGCTTGATGGTGTGTGGCAAATCCTCGTTCTGAGGAACAATGCGGGCAGTTATGCCAAAGCGGCCCGACTCTCGGCATGTGACCGTTCCTGTAAACGTGAACATGCCGTCTTGAGGTTTCTGGCTGAGATCGGCCTCGATGGGTGTGTAGCCGAGAATCTGTTCCTGGGCATTCAGGCGCCCGGAAACGACCTCGACACGTATGTCTTCGGGAGTAATGTCACCCAGATAGACCTGAATAGTGATCGGCAGTTCCTGGCCAACATACAGCGTGGACGATGTTTCCGGCACGTGCACGTCGCGGATTTCGACCTTGTCCCAACTACTACTCATGCGTTCGGTCCACGATGTCACCTGTCTGACGCGGTCAAATTTGTCGGCGCGCAGTCGACGTGACGCCTGGATGGCGGGTGTATAGAACTCCTCGGTATAGTCCATGAGCATGCGATGGGCCGAGAACTTCTCTCCGGCCATGTGGATGGAGGCCTTCATCTTGGTGACCCATCGAAGCGGGACATTGCTGGGGTCCCGCTCGTAGAACAGCGGCACAACCTCGCGTTCCAGGGTGTCATAGAGCAACTCTGCTTCCATGCGATCGCCGAACTCGACATTGTCGTAGTCTTCGCCATTGCCGATCTTGAAGCCGGTTTCGGGTGAATATCCCTCGTCCCACCAACCGTCGAGCACCGACATGTGCAGCCCGCCATTGAGAGCGGCTTTCATGCCCGATGTCCCGGAGGCCTCCTGTGGCCGACGCGGATTGTTGAGCCAAACATCGACACCCTGCACCAGATAGCGGGCGACATTGATGTCGTAGTCCTCGAGGAATATGATGCGATCGCGGAAGCGGTCCTCGCTGGCGAAACTGACTACCTGCTTGATGATTTCTTTGCCGGGCTTGTCGAGGGGATGTGCTTTGCCGGAAAGGACGATTTGAACCGGACAATCCGGGTTGTTCACAATGCGAGCCATGCGGTCCGGGTCAAAGAACAGCAGGTTGCCGCGCTTGTAGGTGGAGAATCGTCGGGCGAAGCCGATTGTCAGCACTTGTGGGTCAAGCACCTGGTCGGCGCGCTTAATATCAATCTGGCTGGCCCCTCGGCGCTTCAGTTGCTGTTTGAGTCGTTTGCGGGCGAAGAACACCAGTCGTTCACGGCGGCGATTGTGCACGCGCCACATCTCGGAATCCGGGATCTTGTACACCTGTTTCCACACCTTCAGGGAGGCAGGATCCTCGACGTAGCCTGGTCCGAAATAGGACTCATAGAGTTCCTTCATGTTATGGGAAATCCATGAAGGAGGGTGCACGCCATTGGTGATCGCCTTGATCGGGACTTCCTCGCGAGGGAGATTAGGCCAGATATTGTGCCACATTTCACGCGATACTTCCCCGTGGAGTTGAGACACGCCGTTGCAGAAGGCAGAGTTGCGCAGGGCCGCCACCGTCATGATGAAACCCTCGCTCTCGTCATCGGGCAGCACCCGACCGAGTGAGAGGAAGTCTCGCCACGATATACCCAACTGAGATACCTGGTCATGCAGATACCGGTGCACAAGGACGGGATCGAAGCGTTCGTTGCCGGCTGGAACCGGCGTATGGGTCGTGAAGACGGATGTGGCCCAGACATATTGAGCAGCCTCAGCATAGCTTAGTCCGTGGTCCAGTATGAGATGGCGCATGCGTTCGATACTGAGAAACCAGGCATGACCTTCATTAATATGGTATATGGCCGGATCCACCTTTAGTGCATTCAGTGCGCGGACGCCGCCGACTCCCAGGATGATCTCCTGGCGGATACGCATATCCTTGTCGCCGCCATACAGAACTGAGGTGATTTCGCGATGTTTGCTGGAATTTTCAGGGATATTGGTATCCAGCAGGTAAAGCGGTACCGCTCCCACCTGGACTTTCCAGATGGCCACCTGGACCGGTGTGTTGTCGATATCTACGGTGACTCGCAATTGCTCGTCATCGGGGCCCTTGACCATCTGGACCGGCATCTGATACCAGTCGTTCTCTTCGTACCGTTCCTGCTGCCAGCCGTCGCTGGAGAGAATCTGGCGGAAATAGCCATAGCGATACAGCAGGCCGATGCCAACGAGCGGGATGCCGGTATCTGAGGCGGACTTCAGCGTGTCCCCGGAAAGTACACCCAGGCCCCCGGAGTAGACCGGCAAACCGGTGTCAAGACCATATTCTAAGGAGAAATAGGCGACTGTCTCACCTTTGAGGTCGGCATACTTTCGGCTGAACCATTTCTTGGTGCCAAGGTAGTCTTGCAGGCGTTGTTGCACGCGGTCGAGGCTGGCAACGAATCCGTCGTCCTCGGCCGCTCTGAGCAAGGTTTCCTGAGGCAGTGAAGACAGCATCTGAACCGGGTTCTGATTGCAGCGTTCCCACATCTCAGCATCGAGGCGGATGAAGAGCTTGACCAGTTCCCAGTTCCAACTATACCAGAGATTCTGGGCAAGATCCTGAAGGGCGGCAATACGATCGGGGAGTTTGGGAAGAACCAGAAACTGTTTCAGACGCATAATTCACCTGGTTTACTCGGGTTGGCCTCGTCCATGGCGACAGTTACAACAAATCATAGCGCCATGCAAGGATTTATTTCTGTTATCGGCTATGAGTCGAAGTTCAATAGCATGGTCAAGTGAATGAGTAACTTAATGTTGCCGATACACTGAAAGGACGGTATATTGCCCCGGCAGGTATTGAAGGGGATTGAAACCTGAAAAGCGTTAACAGAGTTTGCTGACAAGGAAGATATGGCGAAGCGAATCAAACGAATCGGTGTGCTGACGGGAGGCGGAGATTGCCCAGGGCTGAATGCGGTTCTCCGCGCGATAGTACGCACGGCCAAGAACGACTATGGTATTGACGTTATCGGCTTCATGGACGGTTACGAGGGCCTTGTTGAAGGCCGGTACCGCGAACTGTCTTATAAGGATGTCTCCGGTATTCTGGCACAGGGCGGGACCATTCTCGGGACCTCCAACCGGGCCGATCCATTCCACTTCCCGGTATTGGAACACGAGGACTATGTGTATCTTGATCGTTCCAGTGCCGCAGTGCGCCATTTCGAGGCCCTTGGTCTTGACTGCCTGATCGCCATTGGTGGCGATGGTACCATGGCAGCATCGGCCGGCATGGCTGAGAAAGGCATACCGGTGATTGGCGTACCGAAGACGATCGACAACGACCTGTATGGAACCGATGTGACTTTCGGATTTGATTCGGCGCTTACGACGGCCACCGAGGCGATCGATAAGATCCATACAACGGCCCAGTCTCATCACCGAGTTATGCTGGTTGAGGTCATGGGGCGCTATGCCGGCTGGTTGGCGTTGTGCTCCGGTGTGGCCGGCGGTGGTGATATTATTCTGATCCCCGAGATTCCGTATGATATTGAGGCGATCTGCAGCGCCGTCAAGACCCGGAACGCGCGCGGCGCCACATTTTCCATAATCGTTGTCGGCGAGGGAGTGCGTCCCGAAGGCGGGGAGATGACAGTTCAGCGGACAGTCAAGACTTCGCCCGATGCCATTCGGTTGGGTGGGATCTCGCACAAGATTGGCGCCCAGATTGAGGGCCTTACCAATATCGAATGCCGGGTGACGATTCTTGGGCATTTGCTTCGTGGTGGTGCACCAACCGCGGCCGACCGAATTCTGGCCACCAGGTTTGGTGTCCATGCGGCGCATTTGGCTTCTCAACAGAAGTTCGGGCAGATGGTGGCACTTCGTGGCAACAAGGTCGATAGCACCTCGATCACCGATGTGGCCGGTAAACTGCGCGTGGTAACCCCTGACACTGAAGTCTTCCGGGCGGCACTTTCACTGGGGTTGTGCCTGGGGACTGCCGAGGGGGTCCCGGTTGAAGAACAGTTCGCCGAGTCTACCCCGCAGCATTCCTAAGGGGGCAGTTAGTCGCGTGACAACATCAGGCGTACCAACAGGGAAGACGCGGTGATAGAGATTTCATTTCATGGTGCGACGGGCACTGTTACGGGGTCGAAGTATATGCTTCGAGTCAACGATCAGCGTGTGCTGGTTGACTGTGGAATGTTCCAGGGACCCAAGGCGCTCCGCGTCCGTAACTGGCAGCCGCTGCCATTCGATCCCGGTGAAATTGATGCCGTTGTCATAACTCACGCCCATATCGACCACATTGGCTACCTGCCGCGGCTGGTGGCGATGGGGTACAATGGCCCTGTGCTGGCAACCGAGCCGACTGTCGATGTCGCCGGCATTCTGCTGAAGGATGCGGCTCACATCCAGGAAGAAGACGCCGATTACCGTAATCGCAAGGGATTAACCACCCACGAAAAGGCGTTGCCCCTCTTTACGAGCGAGGACGCTAAGGCGGCCAAGAAGCTGTTCAAGCCTGTTTACTTCAGAGAGTGGAACGACCTCGGTCCGGGAGTTCGCTTTCGGCACCATCGAGCCGGGCATATTATCGGGGCCGGATTTGTTGAATTCGAGCTGAATGACGGCAAGGATCAGCGACGGGTTATCTTCTCCGGAGATCTGGGTCGCTATGGCAGTCCAATCATCCCGGACCCGGTTGCGCCTCCGCAGACCGACGTGCTGGTGGTGGAGTCCACCTATGGTGGCCGGCTGCACCCACCGCAGGATCCGCTGTACATGATCGAGACCGTGATCAAGGACATTATTGAGCGGAAGAGCGTGTTGCTTATACCGGCCTTCGCTGTCGGCCGGACACAGCAGGTCATCTATCTGATCAACGAGCTGATTGCCAACGGGCGGATACCGCCGATCGAGATCAATATTGATTCACCCATGGCAGTACGGGCGACAGATATCTATGTGCGCCATAACAGCTATCACCGTATTGAGGTCCAGAAGCTTGGGGGGAAGAAGTGTGTGCTCAATGGCGAGTATGTCAAACTGCACCGCAAACGGAAATCATCGAAGCTGCTCAACAAGCTCAAGGGGCCGGCAATCATTATCTCTGCATCGGGGATGATGAGCGGAGGGCGCATCATGCACCACCTGATCAATCGTCTGCCCGATCCGGATGTGACGCTGATGACGGTTGGCTATTCGGCCGAGGGGACGTTGGGGCGCAAACTGATGGACGGTGAGAAGATGGTGTACATCCACAAGCAGCCGATTGAGGTCAAGGCGAAGATTATCAATGTGCAGGGATTATCGGCCCATGCCGATTATCATGAGATATTGCACTGGCTGGAACCGATGAGGCGGCAGCCTGATCAGGTGTTTATCACTCATGGTGAACCAGCTCAGTCGCTGGCACTTGGAGAGCACCTGAAGGCTGAGTATGGATGGGAAACCACCCTGCCGGGACTTGACCAGACGTATCGGTTATAATTGACGAGTTTGAGAACGGAGAAACTATGGCACGGAAGCTGACCGAGGATGAGAAGGCAACCAAGCGGTTGCTTGCCTCACCGGCATACAAGATAGCCTATCGAGACAGCGAGTTCATGGATCTGGATACGGCCCGGCCAATTCGGCTTCAGGCTGAGTTGATGAAGCCGGAGTATCTGTTGCGCCAGGAGAAGATCGCCTCGACAATTGTCGTTTTCGGTGGTACGCGTATTCTGGAGCCCTCGAAAGCGAAGGAGCGGGTGGAGGAAGCTGAGGCAGATCTCAAGAAGGACCCGAAGAATGACCAGTTGAAGCGTACGCTCTCGATAGCGAAGAAGCTTCAAGCAAAATCACATTACTACGACAAGGCCTATGAATTCGGAAGGCTGGTATCCTCGGAGAACCTGTTGTACGATGACAAGCAATACGTCATTATCACCGGCGGTGGCCCCGGGATTATGGAAGCGGCCAATCGCGGTGCGTTCGAGGCCGGTGCCAAGTCGATCGGGCTGAACATCACCCTTCCGATGGAGCAGGCCCCCAATGCCTATATCTCGCCGGAGTTGTGTTTTCAATTCCACTATTTTGCCATTCGCAAGATGCACTTTCTGCTGCGGGCGAAAGCGTTGGTAGCTTTTCCGGGCGGGTACGGCACGCTTGACGAGGTGTTTGAGGCCCTGACTTTGGTGCAGACGCAGTCAATTCGGCGCCTGCCGATTGTGCTGTTCGGCGAGGAGTTCTGGCGCAAGCTGATCAACTTCGACTTCATGGTCGAAGAGGGGACGATTGATCCCGAGGATCTTGATCTGTTCATCTATGCCAATGAACCCCTCGACGCCTGGAACCATGTCAAACAGTTCTACCAGAACAAAGCTAATTCTCGTAAACAGGCTTAGGTCTGCCGCTGCTCGGTGAGAGTCGACTACTGTTTCAGGAATCCCTGTTTCTGAAGAAAGTCTCTCATATGCTGACGGCGGACATTCGGTTTTGCACTGGCCATACGCCTCGCTGAGTGCTCCGACCACGAATAGCCGCCGTCAAAGCGTGAGTACTGCTCCGGTTCCACTTCGCGTCCCTTCAGGTAGCCGGCCTCGTCGATTATTCTGTCAAAGGACTTGATCGCTTCCTCGAACGTCAGATCGCTGTAGGCCTCGCGAAGATAGATCCCCTCGATTGGCATCCTCGGCTTCACCTTTGCCTCAGATTCGGGATAGCCGAGAGACATCCCCATCACGGGATAGACCAGCTTGGGCAGCTTCAGCAGGGAGGCGACATCCTCTGGATTGTTGCGGATGCCACCAACCATGACCCCACCCAGTCCGATGGCTTGCGCCGCCATGAGTGCGCGGCAGGCGGCAAGGGAAGCATCGACAGTGGCGACGATGAACATCTCGGTGTATTCGCCACTGAAATCATATCCCTTGCTCTTTGCAATGCGCGACAGTCGATGCAGATCAGCACAGAACACCAGAAACAGCGATGAGCGGGCGATGTGTTCCTGATTCCCACACAAGTCCGCGAGCTTGAGTTTCGTTTCACTCTCGCGAATACCTATGATAGTGTAGGCGTGGAGGTTTGACGAGGTGGGTGACCGTTCGGCAGTGGTGACGATAGTCATTTCGTCTTCTTCTGTGATCTGCTGACCGGTGAATTTGCGGACAGAACCGTGGCTATTGAGAAACTCGAGTATCGACGACATGCAACCTCCTGCTTGGTTAGTTACTTGCATAACAGAAAAGAGCGGGATCTGTTTCGACCCCGCTCCTGATATTGGACAAGTCAATCTCTATCGCAAGCGTGTTACCGAGTGGCGTAGTCGCGCTCAGCGTCCTTGGCCGCCTCGATCTGTCTGAGCACTTCGCCGTAGTGCGCTTTGGTCATACCATCGATACCGGATGAGTTCTGCGCCTGCTTCACGCTTGATTCCAGCGTGTTGAGATCACTTGCGGCCAGAGAATAGGCATCGAACGGATACCTGCCGGCCTTGGCCAGATAGATCTCGATCAACTGGTTCAGGTGTACCAATTGCAGTTGACGACGGTAACTGTTCGGGTTTGCTCCTGAGGTCAGTTCCTTCCAGATGGACTGACGCACCTGTGTGAACATATCGTACATCGTGTACTTCTCAGCACCCTCAGGGTATTTCGGGAGGTTATTGACCAGGCGGCTCAGTGTGACAGGGTCATACAAGCGGTCAAGAGCGATCCGCTGAAACCGCAATGCGTATTGATGGATGGGGTAGTCCAGGGACGAGAGACTGTAGTTCGACCACATGAAGTCAGGGAAGCGTTCAGGCAACAGCTTGTTGAGCAACCCCTGGGGAACATTGAAAGCATCGGGGGCGAACAGGAGTTCGTCGAGCATGGCTATGGCACGGCGCTGCTCGGCTGCCGGCACGACCTCGAACGGAACCTCACCCTCGGCATCGCCGATGTGGTGACGTCGCATGTAGACACCACCTACATGGCGCGTCGCGACCAGGGCGAGTGTCGAGTAGGCTCTCCAGCCATTCTGGAAGACCGAGCGCAGTTTCGTGTAGCTGTTACCCGGCGTATCGAATTCCTCAATCACGTTGTTCCAGATGTGATCGGTTATCTCAAGTTGACGTTGGGCATACATGAGTGGATCGGCGCCGAGGTCGTGCATATTAGACAGGGGGTCCATGCCGCGCGTGCTCCAGCCGAAGGTATCCTCATCGGTCAGGTAGATCAGGTCATCTTCACCTGCCCGGGAAGCAATCTCCTTCAGTTTTGTCGCTTCGTCCTCGGGTTCGATATCGCCCCAGTCTGAATACCCGTATTCGATCACCCAGTGATCCCAGGGACCGGGATAGGAGGCATAGAACTCACCCTGCTGCTCGCCCGGAGCGGCTATGTTGGCGGGTAAGTAGTCCATGATCGTACCGGTGGTGGAATGCTGTTTAGTGAATTCCCGATCGGAGAGCTGGTCCAGTGAGTAGATAGTTGATGCCTTGAAATTGTGCCGCAAGCCCAGCGTATGTCCAACCTCGTGGGCGACAATCTCGACCAGGTAAGCATGGACGTACTCTTTGGTGAGAGAATCCTTATTCATGAAGTCACCAGCGGAGGATAACAGGTAGGTCAGGGCCTGGGCGCCATCGATAGCGGCGTCGCGTTGATAGGTGCAGGCGTGGAAGGGTTGATCACCCTCGTGCTCGTGCAGCATCTGGGCCGGATCGACAGGTTCGACAACGGAACCATCGAAACCGACGGTTGGGGATATCCATTCTTCCACAGAGGTGAACATGTAGCGAATCCAATCGGCAGACAGTCGGATATCGGCATCATAGATCTGGCCCGTAAAGGGGTTGGCGCGGCTTGGGCCGACCGCGTAGGCGGCTCCGGGGTTGATCATCCACTGGATGACGTTGTAGCGGACATCGGCCGGATCCCAGCTGGCGGTATCCGGCATCTGCTTAGCCACGACGGCGTTGCGGAATCCGATCGCTTCAAAACAGGGATTCCAAAACTCGATAGCCTCGGCGATGGCGTCGCGGTACTCCTCCGGGGTTGCCTTGTCAATCCAGAACACGATCGGTTCGACCGGTTCAGAGATGCGGGCATCCGGGTTCTTCTTTTCCAGGTGCCAGCGATTGATGAAACGGGTATAGGCAGTCTCGCGGTCCATTTCGGTGTAGTCCTGCCACTGGGTAAGGAAGTAGCCAATGCGGTCATCGGCAGCGCGTGGCTTGTAGTCCGTTTCCGGCAGAGTAGACAGTGAGTAATGATAGGTATGGTACATGCTGTACCCGTCCTGAAGCGTGATGCCGGACTGGGGACGGCTGGTCTGGTAGTGCAGCTTGACACTGATCTCACTGTTATGCGGGAAGGACTTGATCTGGTCGAAATAGCTGTTCTTGCTGTCGAACCGGTGTCCGGTTTTGCCGGCCTGGCCAAGCAGATAGCCAAGGTTGGAGGCATCGCGCACGAACAGTTCAGCGGCATCGATCAGCACCGCACCGGAGTCGTTCGGCAGTGACTTGATGGTTGCCGATGCGATCAAGTGGTCGCTGATGGCCTTGTCAAGAGCGTGCTGTACGGGCGCTGCGGAGTCGGCGCGCAGACGAAGATTCTTCTCCATGAGCATGATCGTCTTGCCGACTCGCTTGAAATAGAAGGGATAGGTTCCCAGCATGGCACCGTTGTCGGTATAGCGGCCATCGGCCTGCACACGGGATTCACCACAAAGGTAGACCGGGCCGATATGCTCGGGTTTGATCTCCATGAGCATATCGTGATCGGTAGTGTCGTGGTAAAATGTGAAGAGCCCCTCGATAGCGACTCTGTCTTTGATAAGCTTCGCATATGGCTGCTCTTTGCCCTTTGCGGGCGGTTGCTGTTTCTTCTTGGTTGCTTCGCCCTGCTCGCTGAAGGTACGGACACGCCGGCCGGCGGAGGCGTCGGTGGCCAACAGACAAAGCATCGCGACCAGCACGGCGCTGATGATGGCTCGTGATCGCATGGTTTCTCCCTTACTCATCGGTGGTTTATGCGCAATATCTTCTTGTTCGCGGTAACGTAGGTAAATACGTAGACAATGGCGGGAATGTTCACTCGTGAAGGGTGCAAATTAATCAACCGTTCTTCTCCAGATGCTCCAGATACAACCTGCCCTTATCAGTCAGGTCGTAGTATGTGTGATTTCGGTGTTTGATCCACTTGCCTTTCACATGTCCTTTACGGTACTGGACGATCCGCGGTTCCACTCGTTCCAGTAGTTCCATATCCCTCAGTTTCTGGTGGATATCGAAGACCTTCTGCTTTTCGAGCCCCAGCATGCGGGCGACTTTCAGTGAGTAGTCGATACCGTACGCACGGTGATGCTTCAAGATTGCGAGGTCCTGGGCGTCGATCTCATCAATAACCACGGGGTCAGGAGTCGGCTCGGGGTCGGCCAGGATGTCATCCCATTCCAGGGTCACCAGCCGATCCGGCTCAACACGTGCGAGGCTCTCGCAGTCCACGCGATGGACCTTGAGCACATTGTCCCAACTATAGTAACCCACAATCGGTTCCGGCGGTGTTGGCGAACAGCAGCGGGCAAGGGTATAGTCTTCCTTGAGTCTGGGCTCCGACATGGACGGCAATATAGTGAGGTCGAGCGTGATGGTCACCATAATTCGCAACAGGCGGCGGATTTGGCATTGTGCCCGGGCGAGGGAACGTGTAGATTGGTGCCATATAGATTTTGCGAACACAGCCAAGCAGGGAAAGACGGAGCCAAGCCTATGCACGACACGTTGATCTCCTCGCCAGCCGGAATTATTGCTACCCTCGCCGCGATAACCTCCTTCTTTTTCTTTCTGGAGAAGAGGACGGAGTGGTCGCTGTTCAACTATTTGCCGCCTCTGATTTTCATCTATGTCATCCCGGTGTTTCTCTCCAATCTTGGTGTCATACCCACGAAATCGGGTGTCTATGACTTCATGGGCGATAACATGCTGCCGGTCTTCTTGACTATAATGTTGCTGGAGGTCGATGTTCTGGCGACTGTTCGCATCATGGGCAAGGGCGTGTTTGTTATGTTGCTGGGCACACTGGGCGTTGTGGTCGGTGCGCCGATAGGTTTCTGGCTGGTCAAGCACGGTGTTGGCCCGGAGGCCTGGCAAGGATTCGGTACGCTGGCCGGCAGTTGGATCGGCGGTACCGGCAATATGCTCGCCGTGGCGCAAATGATAGAGCTTGATGAGCGCTCGGTCAACTATGGGTATGCCGTGATTGCCGACAACGCGGTCTATCTGATCTGGCTGCCAATCATGCTTGGCTCCAAGAACCTCGCGAAGCGTTTCCATCGATTCACCAGAGTGTCATCGGATCGGCTGGAGAAGATGGAGGCGGCGGCCAAGGAGATGGTGAAGAAGAAAGGCGCGTTTGAGATGCGCCATGTGCTGTACCTGGCATTCTTCGGTTTTGCGGTGACAGCAGTGGCTACCTGGGTATCAGGTCTGATCCCGGAATTGCCGCTGGGCAGTCCCAATCCCTGGCTGACCGGCGGTACCTACAAGATTCTGATCGTCACTATCCTGGGTCTCGCGTTGTCATTTACCAGAGCCAGCCGGATTCCCGGATCGCACGCGATTGCAATGGCACTGATATACTTGTTCGTGGCGCGAATGGGCGCCAAGGCCGATCTGTCCAATGTCTCTATGGCTGTCTTCTGGTTTCTGCTGGGTGCCTATATCTGGATTTTCATTCACGGCGCCTTTCTGCTGGCGGCCGCACGGCTGTTTCGGGTCGATGTACATACTGCTGCCATCGCCTCGGCAGCGAATATTGGCGGCGCGGCCTCGGCGCCGATTGTGGCGGCATTCCACAAGCCGACTCTGGTGCCGGTGTCAATACTGATGGCCATGCTGGGGTATGCGATTGGAAACCCGGCCGGATTCCTGGCGGCGTTGCTGTGTCGGTGGGTGGCGTAGGGGAAGAGGGGATCGCCTGCTGCGGAGCCTATGGGTTGTCGATCTCCCCGCGCATTGGCACAAAACGGACATCGTACAATCGCTCAATGGTATGACCGGTCTGGGTCCGGGTGATCCGTTGCAATTCCTGGGCCCAGCCGGCCATGGTGGCGACCGGCAGTACCATGTGGCGTCCGACCCTGAGTTGGCTGATGAGTTGCTCCGGGATTCGCGGGGCAGCGGCGGTGATGATGATCCCGTCGAAGGGCGCTTCTTCGGGCCATCCCCTGGAACCATCCCCGAGCGTGACATGGATGTTGCGATATCCCAGCTCTTCAAGTAGCCTGGCGGTGGATTCGTGCAACTCCGGGATTACCTCGACAGAGTACACCTCGGCCGCGATTTCTGCCAGAACTGCCGCCTGATAACCCGAACCGGTGCCGATCTCCAGCACCCTGGATGAGGGAGACAGCTCCAGGTGCTGTGTCATGGAGGCGACCACGTAGGGCTGGGAGATAGTCTGACCTTCGCCGATTGGCAGGGGACCGTCGGCGTAGGCGCGGTCGCGCAGTCGTTCCGGGACGAATAAATGGCGGGGAACGGTGCGCATAGCGTCAAGAACGGCCTCATCATCGATATCCCGACCGGCCAGGTCCTCCTCCACCATGCGGAAGCGTCGTATCTCTTGTTCTTGTTCGGTTGGTACTGGCAGTTCGTCGGGCATGTAGACTCCCTCGTGCGGTTGCAGGTTGCTTCAATATCAGGAACAGGGACAAGTATGGCAAGGTTCTATCAGAATCAATATGGATAGTCAACAAGAGGATACGGATGGGCAAGAACTGCTGGTTGTTCAAGAGTGAGCCGGGTTGTTATTCGATCGATGATCTTCAGCGCGATGGTACGACCCACTGGGACGGAGTGCGCAACTACCAGGCGCGGAATATGCTCCGCGATGACATCAGGCGCGGAGATAAGGTGCTGTTTTACCACAGCAGCACCAAGCCGCCGGGAATCGCCGGTTTGGCTGAGGTAGTTCGGGCCGGCTACCCGGATCATACGGCCCGGGACCCCGAGTCTGAGCATTTTGACCCGAGGGCGACCGAGGAGAACCCGATCTGGTACATGGTCGACGTGGACTTTGTCGGCAAACTACCGGAACTGATTCCGCTACCGGACCTGAAGCAGGAGCCGGGGCTGGAGAACATGATGGTGACGCAGCGCGGGAGCCGGCTCTCGATTCAGCCGGTCACGCCGGATGAGTGGAAGGTGATCCAGCGGATGATCAAGCGGTTGGGATAGGCCCGAGTCGAGTGTTAAAGGTTCCAATATCTGGCTTGACTTGAACGTAAAAGATGATAACTTAGAGAGCTTACAAGGAAATGCTGGGGTAGTT
>CAZXRO010000024.1:13367-18411 GCA_964642435.1 uncultured Ignavibacteriales bacterium | reverse complement strand
ACCGGTCAAGATCGTCGCTCTTCAACGGCGCCGCTCGCCATTGGTTGTTGGACTTGTCAAACACCTGGATCACATCACAGGTCGCGGTTTGTCCCCGGAGAATCGCCTTGTGCATCCCACCCGCGATTGACATGTGAGCCCCAAACAACATCTGTGCCATGCTTTCCCCGACACCTCCTCCATTGCTACTACCTGCAAATGTACTAATCAGTCTCAACCGCTGAGATAATCCAACGTTCCCCTTGAAATCCCCATAATCGCTGACACCGTCTGTCAGTAGCCCGTGTGATACTGCGGGAAAAGGAGGCAACCATATGTCAATCGATCAACCACTGTTTGTTCGGGATACACGCATTGCAGTGACCGATATTCTCGCATTCATTGCGGAGGGGCTCAGCTATGAGCAGATCCTCAGGCGCGAGCCACGGCTGAAACTGACCGATATCATGGCCGCTGCCGATCTGGCTCGGCAGCTATTGGACCAATATGTCACATCCGACTCGATTATCCATGTCGAGGGAAGGATTCACCTGACCGCCCGCCGCGGCAAATGGATTAACCTGGGCCAGTTGCGTAAGGAATTCCCGCGGGCGTATGAACCCTGGACTAAGGAGGATACGGAGAAACTTCGCACGTTCCACCAGGCCCGTATGGATATTGAGGAGATTGCAAGTCGGCTGGGCCGCCAACACGGAGCGATTATCTCACGACTTGAGAGGTTGGGACTTACCGGCTTGAGCGAGTAATGCAAAGCAACGCAGCGCGAGCAAGGTCATCGGCAACGGGCGCCGGAATACATGCCCACGGTGCTCATGATTTCGCTGCGAACAGCCTCGAGCTGCTCCTCGAAATCGTCATCATTCATGTGCTCCAGGGCGTGGCACACGGCCTGAAACAACCTCGGCGTTGGAATCAATGCAATCTGGTTGGCGGCCGCAAGGTCAATAGCCTCGTCCTCAAACCAGATTTCCCGCATCTCCACAGGTCGCAGTCTCTCTCCGTTGCCGAGCAATATACCCTTGGGGCGTGTCCGATCGTGGGTCGCCTCAAGCGAGGCGACCAGTTCAGCGACTTCCTTCTTGCCGATTGGCGTCTTCTCGGCATCGGCCATGCGAACCAAAGCCCGACACTGTTTCTCATCATCCTTGCGATGAATACGGAAGGTCTCCCCGGTATAGCTGATACTCTCCGGGGCAACAGCGAAACCGAGACGTCCCAGAGCCATGTGGACGACCGGCTGCATCTCATAGTAGTTCTGGTATAGCAACCCGGTCAGCCGCGGTATCTCGCGTCGCTCCTGCGCATACTGGTCACGCAGCGTCTGGAGACGGTCAATTTCCTTCTCGAGCCGCTCGATCAGCACCGGGTAAGGATTGGTCCGGCTGAGGCGCACACTATGATTGTTCACCCAGTCCGGCTTGACCGTACTGGAGTCTGGCGAGTGCAGAACCTTGCGGAAGACCTCCACAAGCCGCCTGGTTTCATCTTCAACCTGAAAGTACGGGATCAGGTAAACCCGGCCGGGGGTGTCCAGGAAGCTGATCTTGGTAACCGCAGGACTCGCCCCGCTGGACGCAATCACTTCCATCTTACCACGCCCCACCGAGTTCAGTGTCTGATAGCAACTAATCTCAGCCCCATCGAACTCGCGAGCCAACGGATGCTCCTTGTACAGGAACTTCAGCCGCTTGTGGTTGCAGTAATTGAATGAAAAGCCACCCACCAGCTCCTCCAGCCAGAAGAACGAGGACACCAACCCCTGCGTGTAGGTCAACTGGCTCGCCGAACTCTTCTTGGCAACCTTGATATGGCTGTTGGGCAAATTGGACCTGATCACCAGAATCGCCCCGTTGTCCAGTAGGCGGCGCAGCGTATCGGCGGCCAGCTTCAGTCCCACTAAATAGCGGGGAACGTCCTCGTCCCCAAGTGTGATATAGTCAATCTTAGAAACGCTCTTCTCGCCCTTCCACAAGCCGTGATCAGTGGCGAATTGCAGCGGATCAAGAAAGACAATACTGCTGTCGGAGAAATCACTGCCATCCATGATGTCGCAGACATCATACTCCTCGCGGGCGGCATCCCAGTTGACAAAGGTCACCCTGTCATCGAACTCTCCCTCTGGGAGGTCCGACCTGACTTCCTGCGATGATTCAGCCCCCACAACCGGTTGTCGCTCGAGTTGCGATTTGGCTGCCGATCCCGATGACGGTTCCGCGGGAGTTGCCCCCGAGTCTTTTTTGGTATCGGATGTTACATCATTCATACGTGCTTCTCAAACCTCAGTTAGCCCGGTGATATCGTCGAGACCATGTCTCGTTTCCCGGGAGGCCAGACGGTCACCTGGTGCCCCCAGGACCAATATTCTCTTTATCGGCGGATCCCCCTTCGTCCTTGAAGATACCTGCGATTTAATCAGGCCAGGTACTTCCTTGTGTTCATGGCAAACACACCGGTGCACTCCAGCAAATCCTTGCGCAACGAGGCCAGAACCTCGGTCTGCTTCGGACGATTGAAATTCTTCAACAGATAGCAGACAATATCAAAAAGCTCATACGTCGACACCAGGCACAGGTCATATTGCTCGGCAGCAGCCAGGGCCGCCTCGTCAAACCAGGTGACTCGCTTTCTTGGATGTTCTCGCCGTCGGGCATTCGCCACCAGGATCCCCTTGGGCTTCACCTTCAGCGAACTCCGCTGGATGATGGTGTGCAGGGTCGCCACCTCACTCGCCCCAACCGAGCAATCTTCAGATGCCACCGTTCTGACAATCGTTCGCAGGATAACACCGGTATCGGTCTGGGTCTGCCAGGCGATACTGTCCTCCGATGAAGCCATCTGCGAAGGCTCAAAACCCAGCAACTGAAAAGAGCTATAGACAGCCTGGAACAGCGATCGCCCGGACTCAAACAGCATCTCCGGCAGCAGGAGCACTTCTTCCTGCCTCTGGGCTGTGTCCTGGCGCTCTCGCTCCAGGGCCCGAAGCTGCCGGTCAAGTGAGGCAAGTTGCTCCGCAAAAGGGCTGTGGTCGGCCAACTGCTTCTCGAACGGGTCTATCCATGATGGCCGTACCAGACTTGAGGAGCCCGTCCCTGAAATGAGCTTGAAGGCCTCCACCAACCGTATGTGCTCCTGGGGGACAAAGAACTCCGGAATGAAAAAGATCTGCCCGTGTCCCTCACCGAAATGAACGCGGCTGATAGCCGACATGGCGAACCCCGGCCCACTGGCGGCAATCGTCTGGATACTGCCCTTGCCAACACTCGCCAGGCATTGCTGGACTCGCACCGATGATTCCCCGAGGAAGCGGAGAATTGGATTAGTGCGCGTCAGAAACTTGACATGATCATGGTGGCAGTACTGCAGTGACAGACCACCCGCCAGCTCTTCCATCCAGAAGTAGGTCGACACGAGACCATCGGTAAATGTCCCACCCCCCTTGCCTTTTTCGCGGCTGATTTTGATATGCGAATTGGGTACATTGGCCCTGATCACCAGCGTTCCGCCGCGCTCCAGCAGCATCTGCCACTGCCCCTTGGCCCGTTTGACCGCCTTGAGATATGTCTTGAATTGCTTTTCATTCATCGAGGTGTAGACGGCATCGGCCAGATTCTCGGGATTGCTCCAGAAGCCGTGCTCTATCGCAAACTGCAACGGATCAAACAGGACCAGACGACAACCGGATATGTCGGTTCCATCCATGAGATCACAGTGGATGGCCCGATCGTCCTGGACACCCCAGCTGACGCGCCAGTTGACGAAAGCCACCTTACCATCGATTGTCGTGATATCGCCTGTCTCCGGCGATTGATAGGTCAGGATATCATCCATGCAGATCCCCATGACACGGTTGTGCGCCAAAAACATACATCCCGGATCACATCAGCATCCAGATCCACGGGAAACACGGCGCTATTCCCCATTGTCGGACGATTCCTGTCTGGTCTTAAGGAATCAAGGCCCTATACCAATAGAAACCGGCAGGTCGACAATCGTCACCTCTGCCGGTCACCAAATTCCTGTCAGTTATCCGCCGACTACTTCAGGTTCATACTGAGAATCTTCAATTCCGTCATGTCCTCAATCGAATACCGGACACCTTCGCGCCCCATGCCGGAGTCCTTGACCCCACCGTACGGCTGATGATCGGCGCGGTACGTAGGGACATCGTTGACCACCACTCCCCCCGCCTCGATATGTTTGAAGGCATACCAGATATCCGGCAGGCGATTGGTGAATACACCCGCCTGCAGCCCGTAGTTCGAGTTGTTGATCTGGTTGACCACGGTCTTGAAATTCTTATAGGTGAACAACACCGCCAGCGGGGCGAAAGCCTCCTCCGAGCACACCCGCATATTTGGTGTCACCTCAGACAGCAACGTCGGCTGCAGCACCGCACCGCGGGCCTTGCCGCCGGCTAACACCTTCGCTCCCTGGCGCTTCGCCTCCTCGATTACTTCCAGCGTATTCTTGACAGCATCTCGATCGACCATGGCACCCATATCGACCTTTGGATTCATCGGATTGCCGGTCTTGATCTTGTTTACCTTCTGCTTGAACATACGCAGAAACCGCTTGTACACATCCTCGTGGACATAGATGCGCTGGACCGAGATGCAGGACTGCCCGGCCGAGGCAAACGAACCATAGACCAAGCGACTGGTTGCCCAATCCAGATCGGCGTCATCGGCCACGGCCACTCCGGCGTTGCCGCCAAGCTCCAGTACAACATGCTTCTTGCCGGCATTCTGCTTGATCCACCAGCCCACCTGCGAGGAGCCCGTGAATGTTATCAGCTTCACCCGGTCGTCCTCCAGAAGCGGCGAGGATTCCTTCGCGGACCCCGGCAGGACCGACACGGCTCCCTTGGGGTGATCGGTCTGGTCAATCATCTCCGCCAGCAGCAGCGCCGACAACGGGGTGGCACTGGCCGGCTTGAGGACAATCGTGTTGCCCGAGGCTATCGCGGGAGCCACCTTGTGCGCCACCAGGTTCAGGGGGAAATTGAACGGTGAGATGCCCGCCACAACCCCCATGGGAAAACGCT
>CAZXRO010000024.1:0-13357 GCA_964642435.1 uncultured Ignavibacteriales bacterium | reverse complement strand
CCAGATCGATTATCTCGCCACCAATACGCTTGGCCTCTTCGGCCGCCACTCGAAACACCCCGATTGCCCGCTGGACTTCCCCCTTCGAATCCTTGTAACACTTGCCCAACTCCTGAACCATCGTCGTCGTGAAACGCTCGATGTTCTTTTCAATCAAATCTGCTACCTTCGCGCACGTTTCGGAGCGTTTGTAGGCCGGCAACTCGCGCGTTTCCGCGAACGTCTTGTCGGCGATCTGAATTGCCTTGGTATAGTCCTTTTTGGAGGCGGCCGCTACTCGCGCCACGGTCTTGTTATCGTATGGGTTGACGACCTCAATAGTGTCGCCCGAACTCACCCATTTACCACCCAGGTACATCTTCTGATTTCTGGCCATTTCAATCTCTCCCTGTACGTCTATAAGTAATCACGTTCGCGTAACACTCGCCTGTGCGCTACATCGGGCACACCAGTTGCCCGAGACGCTTTGTCAACCGGATGTTCTCCGTATAATCCACCGGCACATCGATAACCACCGGTATCTCCGACTTGAATGCCCGTTTGAGCACGCGCGTCAGATCGTCTCCCTTCTTGACCCGAATCCCCCTGGCTCCATACGATTGCGCCAGCTTCACCCAGTCGGGATTACCAAACCTGGTGCCGAAGGCTGCACCGAACTTCTTTTCCTGATGCCACTCAATCAGCCCGAACGTGCCGTCGGACCACACCATGTTCACCGTGGGCGTGCCCAATCGAACGGCCGTTTCCAGCTCCTGAATGTTCATCAGAAACCCGCCATCGCCGCTTATCGTCAGCACTCTCCTGTCGGGATAGACCAGCTTGGCGGCAATACCACCCGGCAACCCAATACCCATACTGGCAAAACCGTTGGAAATCAAACAGGTATTGGCCTCGTGCACCACGAACATACGGGCAATCCATACCTTGTGCGCACCGACATCGCTGATAAGGATATCCTCATCGGCCAGCACCTGGCGCACATCGTGCAGGATCTTCTGCGGCTTGATCGGGAAATCGGTGCTGGTATCGTGCTCGTGTATATCCGCGAGGATCTTCTTGCGGTGCTTAACAGCCCACTTGCCGCGACTTCTGTCAAACGACTCGTCGATCTGCTCGTTGACCTCCCACAGGGTCGACGCGATATCGGCTACAACTTCCACCTCGGGATGATACCAGTAGTCAACCTCGGCGTGCTCAAAATCTATATGGACAATCTGCTTGGAACCATCGGGATTCCAGAACTGAGGCGAGTACTCAACAATGTCGTAACCTATACAGATGATAAGGTCCGCCTCTTCGAAGGCACACGTAACGTGATCACGTGACTGCAAACCGATTGTCAGCAAGTTGTAATCGTATTCATGACCGGCGGCTCCCTTGCCCATGAAAGTATTACAGACGGGGAAATGGGTCCTCTCCAGAAATCGTCTGAGCTGCCTGGTGGCCCGTTTGCGAAGACATCCATTGCCGGCCAGCACCAGCGGCTTTTTTGCCTTGGTAATCAGGTCCGTCACGGCCCGCACCGCCTTGTAATCCGGGGCCGGACGGCGAACCTTGCGCACCGCAAAATACTCCGGTGAATCGCACGTCTCCTGAGCCACGTTTTCGGGAAACTCAAGATGCGTGGAACCCGGCTTCTCCGCCTCCGCGGTCTTGAACGCCTTGCGGACCGCCTCGGCAACGACATCGGGACGCTCAATTCGCGTGTTCCACTTAGTGATTGGCCGAAGCATCGAGACAACATCGATATACTGGTGCGACTCCTTGTGCACCCGCAATGTATCCGCCTGACCGGTAATGGCAACCAGCGGCGCCCGATCCAGGTAGGCATCGGCCACGGGCGTGATCAGGTTGGTCGCTCCGGGACCGATTGTCGCCAGACAAACACCCGCCTTGCCGGTCAACCGACCATACACATCGGCCATGAAACCGGCCCCCTGCTCATGCCTGGTCAGGACAAACTTGATGTTCGAGTTCCGGACAGCCTCCAGAAAGTCGATATTCTCCTCACCAGGCACCCCGAAAATGTACTCGACTCCCTCATTCTCCAGAGCCTTCACAAACACTTCAGATGCGTTCATTATCCTCTCCTGTTAGGGCTTGCCGCTATCAGTCCGATGAGTCCCCGGGTCCGGGTATCAAGCTCGACGTGGTCTCAAGGTAGCACAAAAAGGGGGCCGAGAAAAGTGTTGGGATCAGCCTACAATCTGTTGGAAAGATCGCCCTCGTTCTGACCGGTTCGGACCTGCCAGATCCGTCGAAATCTGCCCTGCCAGACCTGTCACGGCACACATCACCATCTGGTAACCCTTTGCTTTGTGGGAACATAACAGCGTTTGATGACAGACGGTTCCAATATCCGTATCAAAGCGGCACACAATTTACACCTATCCGGTCAAACGAAGAGGTATTTCCTATGCAAAAGCTCAAGATACAGAACCAAGACGGCCTGACACTTCTGGAAGTACTCATTGCCATGTTGATCCTCAGCCTGTCCTTATTGCTGCTGCTGAACATGGCAATGGTTGCCCTCGACGGCAACGACTGGGCCAACAAGACCACCCTTGCCACCCACCTGATGCAGGAAAAGCTGGAACAACTGCGCGCCTCCATCAATCCCACCAGTGGCGCCGATACCTCACGTGGCGTGGCGCGCACCTGGACCGTCACCAGCGCCGGGACCAACCTCAACGAGATCCAGATCAAGGTCAACTGGGAAGATGTCCGGGGTAACGACAAACATGACTCGCTGACGGCTTTTCTCAAGTCGTAGCAGGAACCAATGGGTACATATATGATGAATATACCATCAAAAATCAGAAGCCAGGCAGGTACCTCCTTTTTGGAGGTGATGATTGCCCTGGTCATCATGGGCGTGGTGACAACCGGCATCTTCGAGTTATATATCAGCCAGCATAAGCACTATGTCGTCCAGGATGACATCACCACCATCCAGCAGAACGTTCGTGCCTCGGTTGACGAAATCACGCGGCACTGTCGCATGGCCGGATTCGACCTGCCGCTGAACCTGGATCCCATCCAGGCCTTCAACACCAATCCTGACACCATTGTCCTGGTCTACCAGACCAACGACTGTGAGACGAAACTGTCAGCACCCATGCCTCAACCCTCTGCTGAGTTGAAGTGCGCCGACGACGTCTCCTGTTTCGAAGCCGGCGATTGGGCCTACATCTTCGAGCCGGATTCCGGCGGCGGCGAGTTCTTTGAAATCACCCACGTTCAGGTCGGATCTAAGCACATCCAGCACAATACGATGCCGCTCTCGAAGGTATACAGTGCCGATGCTCAGGTGCTGATGCTCACGTTTGTGAAATTCTTCGTCGATACCCTGAGCGATCCGGAGACCCCGTGCCTGATGATGGAGATGCCGGGAACCGGGCCTCAGGTCTTCGCCGAAGACATCTCGGACCTGCAGTTCAGATACCGGATGAAGAATGGCTCGCTGTTCGATGTACCGCCGTCAATCGATGATGTCCGCGAGATTCTAATCCAGGTCACCGGTCATTCGGGTCGCGCCGACCACGATATTCCTTCCGGTGATACGCTTCGCTACCGGACGTTCAATACCTCAGTGTTCCTTCGCAATATCGGACTGTAAGGAAAACGGTAAGGGAAGGTGATAGATTATGAAACGACTACTATACAACCAGCACGGTATGGCCAGCTTGATCGCACTGATCATGGTGGCCATGCTGACCCTGCTTGGCCTTGCGGCGCTGTCTACCTCGGAAGACGAGGTCAATATCGCCGGCAACGAGCTGCAGGAATTGCGGAGTTTCTACGCCGCTGAGGCCGGAATTGAAGCCGCCGCAGCCAGCCTCCAGGATGAATACGACACGACCGGCGTCCCGCCCGTAATCATGCCGTCGGGAAGCTTCACCGTCAACCACTGCGACGTCTCATACGTGGCCGTCGACAACGGTGCCCCGACACAGCGTGTTCTCACCAAGGGAACCCTGGCCGGTCTCCACTCGCTGGTGAAGAGCTTCACCATCACCAGTGTTGCCGAGAGTGATATCGAGAACGCGCGCATGATCCTCCAGGAGTCCTTCGAGGCCGCCCTGGTGCCGATTTTCCAGTTTGCCGTATTCTATGGCAACGACCTGGAAATCGCTCCCGGCCCCGACATGACCCTGCTCGGACGCGTCCACTCCAACGGTAACCTCTGGCTGCAGGCCAACAGCTCCCTGATGATGGATTCCTATGTCACCGCCTCAGGGAATATCATCCACGGCCGTAAAGGCCCGGGTGGTGTCAGCGGCGGCGACGTGCTCATCAAAGATGAGGACGGTAACTACGTCTCCATGAAAGTCGGGTCTGACTGGCTCGACAGCGACTACGGCGACTGGTATGACTCCTCGCTGGCCCGTTGGGGTGGCCGCGTGCAGGATTCTACCCATGGTCAGGGCGAATTGAACCTGCCACTGACGGCGTCCGCAGATCCCCACAAAATGATCGAGCGTGGCGACAGCAATCCGGATTCGTACGAGCACCTGTCCTCGCTGAAGATCGTCGATGACACCGCGTGGGCACAAGTCGGCGGTCTGTGGGTCGATGTCACCACGGCCATGGTCGACAGCGGCGTGTTGCTGACCTCCGAGACCGACCAGTTCTTCGATGCCCGCGAAGGTGAGTGGGTCGACTGCACAGAATTGGACATGGGCCGCCTCTACGAGGCGGGCTTCGCTCCGGACAACGGTGTGCTCTACTTCTCCAACGAGAGCGCAGACTGGCCGGCGTTGCGCCTGAACAATGGCGACACGCTGGGCTCTGGTCTGACTATCGCCAGCGAGAACCCGGTCTACACCAACGGCGATTATAACTCGGTGAACAAAAAGCCAGCGGCCATCATGGCCGACGCCGTTACATTCCTCTCGAATAGCTGGGAATCAGGCGGATTTGACTCCTTGAGTAACGGCAACAAGTCCCATCGTCAAGCCAGCGAGACAACGGTAAACGCCTCCTACCTGACCGGCAATGTGGAGACCACTGCATCCGACTATAATGGCGGCTTCGAGAACCTGCCGCGCTTCCTGGAAGTGTGGTCGGGCGACGACTTCATCTGGACCGGCAGTGCCGTCAACCTGTGGAATTCACAGCAGGCCGTTGGAAACTGGTCCGGCACCTACTACTCACCGCCAAACCGTGTCTGGAGTTACGACACCGATCTCGATGACCCCAACAAGCTGCCCCCGGAAACTCCGACAGTCCGTGTCTTCCAGCGAATCGGATGGCGTCAGAGCTACGTGGGCACCAATGAAGAAGATACTGACCTGGAGGCTCTGGGCCTCTAAGCAACAGTTCTCTTGCGCTCTTCCGTGACATCTCCTTATGTGTGAATGCAAACAGCCCGCCAGGACGGCGGGCTGTTTGTATTTCTAAAGCGAACTCTGACGGGGTGACTACCCGCTATTCTATCACCAGATCATACGGCAATCGCGCGTAGAGGCCATCCGGCTCAAACAGAAGCTCCTGGGCCGACTCACCCTTGACTGCCGACTCAGCTCCGCGAAACACCGACTGTACAGCATCAATAAGCGAAATGCCCGGCAACACAAACAACGGTCGACGTTGAGGGTACAAGCCAACCGTGTACTCATCCACACCCGCTCGCAATGCCGTGAAATCCAAAGCCTGCTTCAGCCCCCCCAGCCTGTCAACCAACCCATTGTCCTTGGCCTCACGTCCGGTCCAGACACGCCCCCGGGCCAGATGATCCACCGAGTCCTTACTCAATCCTCGATTCTCGGCCACCAACCCCACGAAGTGCTCATAGAAACTCTCGATCTGTGAATACACCTTGTCACGCTCTTCATCGGTGAAACCGCGACTGGTCAGGTAAAGTCCCGCATGGCGGCCGCGCAAATACAGCTCTTTGTTCAGATCAATCTTGTCATACAGGTCGGAAAAGTCAGGCTTGCCGCTATAGATACCGATCGATCCGGTAATGGTTGCCGGATTGGCAAAGAACTCCTGCCCGACCGTACTGATATAGTATGCTCCGGAAGTTGCCATGTTGGCCATGGATACCACCGTCGGCTTCTTCTCGACAAGTGAGGTTGCACTATGATGGATATCATCGGAAGCCAGCGCCCCACCCCCCGGCGAACTCAGACGCAAGACCACTCCCTTTACATTGGAGTCGGACTCCACCTGGGAAAACGCCCGGGACATCAACTCGGTCGTCACCTCCGCACGATCTGTCAACGGCCAGTAGCTGCCACCGTAGTAGACTATCTCGCCCTCGGCCACAACGACTGCCAACTCCGGCTTATGCTCCCAGGAACCGTCTACCAGCGTATCCACCGCGTAATCCGAAAACCCCGTCTCGCGCATCGGCTCAAGGAAGTCACTGAGCTCATCAGCATAACACACCGTATCCACCAACCCCAGCGCCATCGCCTCAAGCGAGGTGTATGGACCGCCATCAATCATGGCGCGCACCGAATCAGTATCGAAACCACGACCGGTGGCAATACCGTCGACAAACTGGTCATACAGATCGTCGAGAATCCGGTTCAACTGCTCCCGGCTCTCCTCGGAGGGCTCGCGACGCATGAACTGTTCCGCGGCTGATTTGTAATCGCCAATTCGCACCATCTCAACGTCGATACCAAGCTTCTCCAAGGTACCGGTGTAATACGTCTGCTCTGCACGCAGCCCAATCAGATTCAGGCTACCCACAGTTGACATTAGCAGACTGTCAGCAATGCACCCGACATAGTAGGAAATATTGTTCGCAAAGCGCAGGTGGCACGTGATCCGTTTGCCCTGGTACTGGAAGTACTCCAGCGCCTGTCGCAACTCCTGTGCCTGCCCGAACCCAATCGACAACCCGCTGAGCTTTAGCGACATCTCGGAGATCGACGGATCCTCCGCGGCACGATAGATCTCCAGTAGCACTCTCGCAAACGGTGTCCGCTTGCGGCCAAATACCGGCTGTGGAGGATTCTCGTCCACCCCACCTGAGATTCCCATGGCCAAACGACGGCTCGGAGGCGGCAGAACCGATGGTTGACGGGCAGTGGTAAATCCGACATAGCCGGCGGTTCTACGGTGATCACCATCGCTGCTGAAACTACTGCGCGATCCGACAAAGTACTCGTTCAGGTTGACGCGAAGACCTACTCCAAAATTCTCGTCGGAATCATAAGTGCCTGTCACGTACAACCCCCGGTACGGGTTGATTTCCGCCTGATACACCCAGTCGGCATCGCGCCACGTCTGACCGCTGTAAAGAAACATGTCAGCCGACAAGGTCACCAAATCACCCATCGGGCGATACGCCAGGGCATACTGCTGCTTCATCTCCGTCCGCTCCCCCGCAACTTTCCCCCGGTTCAGGTTTGACAGAACAGCTCCGGCGGCGAATTTGCCCGAGACGTACTGAAATCCCAGATTCCAGAAGTGTCGGTTGTTGAAGACACCCGGACCATCGCGGTAGTAGCGGTACGATCCACCCGTATGCAACTGCCCCAGGCTGAATCCCAGCCCGAAGAGAAACTCATCGTAGTCGGTATCGTCCGGCACATCCAGATGACGGTAGGCCAACGCCACACCCTCGTGTACTGACACCGTCCCCCAGCTATCGAAAAACCGTTCATCGAAATACTCGCCGATCAACTGAACATCGGCCATCTGTACGCGAGCCAGTGCTCCCGGATTCGCCCAGGCAGCCTCTGACCCGAACGTACTCGCCGCACTCTCGAAGTAGAAGATACCATCAGGCTGTACCAACCGTTCACGGGCATTGACCACCCCGCCATTCAAGGCTGCAAGGCACACCGCTATCAGACAGACACACACTATCGGATATCGCACTATTGATCTCCTCTCTCGCTGCCACGAACGTAGATATTGCCACTTCCGCGAACCGATGCGCTGATGGTTGCGGCCCCCTCCCCGGCAATCAGATTGAGCCGGTTGTGTTCCACCAGATCGCTGATGAACTCAAAACCGGTCACCTCGATCCGTCCGTCCTCTTCAACAGCCAGCGACAGCGAAGAGGAAATGTCCTGCGGTACGCTCAGCTCAATATCCTCGTAACGATTATTCACCACCACCCGGGCATCAGCCAGTTCGTCCAGCTCAATGAACACCGGTCCCGACAATCCTCGAATGAAATTCCTGGTTCCTACCGGCCGGAATTCCCCCATCTCCACTCGGCCATAGCTGTTCTTGACATTCACCTGACCATGCAGACCTTCGATTCGGATATCTCCACCGTCGTTCTCTATCCGCGCCTGGCTGTCCGGGCAGTAGAGGTCCGATGCATCCAGCGTAGAGTTGCTCGTACGAAGGTCAATCTCCCCCTTGATCCGATCGACAACCAGGCGACGATTAGCCGTGTGCAGTTCCAAAACGCCGTCGACATCGGCCACCGCCAACCGCCCATACGATGAAGGCACCCGCACTTCGACAAACGGTCCCTCGGCATCAAGATCGTAATAGGCGGCGTCAATCATGACAGCGCACGACTCCGGCATGGTTATCTCGACCTCGACCCGGCCCGCCTCCACCTGCTCGTTCCAGGGAGGTGGATTTGGAGCGCGAAACTGCATGGTGACACCGCGAGGCGAGGTGTCGAGACTGAATGCGATCAGATCAATGTAGTCTATCGCCCGCGACAGCTGGTTCGTCCGGGCCTTCTTCCGATAGACAACTTCCACCCCCGGCTTGTCGGAGGTGATAATCGTAATGCTCCCCACCAGCGTCGCTACCGACTCAACTTTCAACGTGGCGCCGGACTGCATGGTGGCGTTGGCGTTCAGATCGCGGGTGGCAAACCAGCCGTCGCCTTCGTCAAATACCTCCTGTGCCCACACCGACCCGGACACCACCAACATGACTGCCAACAGCACGATGCGCAATAGCCTGTTATGCATCCTGAACTCCATTTGCTTATCCGTATAACCGCTGCATGAGAATGGCACCGGCGACAGCCACATTCAGCGATTCCACCTTATCCGCATGGGGAATCCGTACCCGAACCGTCGCCGCCTCACTGATTTCAGCGTCAACTCCATGTGCCTCCGAACCCAATGCAAGTACGAAGCTCCCCGAGACCAATTCATCTATCGACAGGGCTTCTTCTGGCCGAGAATCGGCAACAATCAGATCCATCGACATCCTCTGGCACATGTCCAGTACCTCCTTCGCAGTTGCGACCGCAATCGGCAACGCCAGCGCCGCCCCTGCCGAAGAACGAATCACCTTCGGCGAGTACGGCTCCACCGCCGCCTCACCGACAATCACCAGGTCCAGGCCAAAGGCCAGAGCCGTACGAATAATGGTCCCCAGATTACCCGGATCGGCAATATCCGGACACCACACTACCTTACGAGTACTCTCATCCCAAAGTTGTCCCAATGACATCACCGGGCGATCAAACACCGCCACAACCCCCTGCGGGCTGTCGGTGTCGGCCAACGCGGTCAATTCACGCTGACTGACGGACATCGTACGTACACCGCGAGCTTGCAGATGACTGACAAGTTGCTCGGCACGCTCCGAGAGATTTGACAGGGCCGCATAAACCGTTCTCGGCAGCACGTTATAGCGAAGAGCTTCTTCCAGCAATCGCACGCCCTCGGCCGAAAACTGCCCGTGGCGTGATCTGCCCTTCCGATTCAGGAGGGACTTGACATGTTTTAGTTCATTTCGCGTGATTGTCACTGTATTTTGCACCAGGTATCCACTTCCGAAAGGCAATGAACCTAAGATCGTTCAAGGTTTGCAAGTGAAAACTCCGGCAACACTTCTGGGTGCAGCGCTGCTGTTCATTCTGATCCACTCTGCCTGTGTGTTCTCAGGGACAATTGTGCTGACCGATACCAACGATCGCAGCCAGGACCCGACCGTCTACCCCATCTCACTGGCGCTGTCCGGCGGCGGCGCACGGGGGCTGGCGACAATCGGGATCCTCAAGGCCTTCGAACAGCACAATATCCGCCCGCGGGCTATCGCCGGGACCTCTATCGGCGGGATTGTCGGTGGCCTCTATGCGGCCGGCTACAGCGCCGATGAACTGCGAGCACATGTCGGCCAGTTCGATTTCGAGAACCTCTTCTCCAATCGACCCGAGCGCCGCACCATGTTCCAGACCAAACGATCCGAGGAAGGCAAGCGTCTGCTTACTCTCCGGTTCGATGGCATCACTCCCGCCATACCACGCGGTCTGACCGCCGGACAAAGACTGACGGAACTCTTGACACGCCTCACGGTCACAGCCAACTACCGCTCCCGCGGTGACTTCGACCGCCTGCCGATCCCCTATCGCACCGTCTGCACCGACCTGGCCACCGGCGAGAAAGTGGTGCTCAGCGAGGGATCCCTGGCCGATGCCATGCGTGCCTCGATGGCTTTCCCGCTCGCCTTCACTCCCGTGCTGCTCGACGGACACTTGCTGATGGATGGCGGTATGCTCTCACCCCTGCCGGTAGAGGAAGCACAGGCTATCCCGGGCGCGCCTGATTTCGTGGTCGCCGTCAACACAGCCAGTCCACTGCTCGACCGAAGCGAACTGACCACACCCCTGGACATCGCCAACCAGGCCACCACTATCATGACCGCCGACAAGCTCCAGGCGCAGGCACAACGCGCCGATATCGTCATAACACCTGCCATCGGGCACTACCAGTTGACCGATTTTGCCGATGCCGACTCCCTCATTGCTCTCGGTTACAGCACCGGACAGGCCGCTGCCGACAGCATCAAACGCGCAATGATCGGTCGGTCACGGTCACGATCCCTGCAAATCATCGAGATCGCATGCACCAACTGCGCCGACCGGATTGCCGAATCCCTCGGCGATCTGCCCGGATCGGCTATCGACAGCCTGGTCCTCATTGATCGCCTCCAGCAATGGCGCAAAGAGCATGACATTGACAGTCTCAAGGTCACCCTTATCGAGAGCGACTTTACCGCGCCGGCATCGGTCTATGCCGTCCGATTGCACCCCACCGGCTACCAGGCAGTCGATTGCTCCGATGTCGATTTTTACTTCGAGGGCAGCAGCCTGTTCACGGATAGCACCCTGATGGCGAGCATCGACACTTGCCACGGAGACATCACCGGCGAGTGGCTCGCGGCTGCCGGTGACAGTATCCTCAGACCCTACCGCATGCGCGGATACGACCTCGCCAGCATTGAACAGATCGCATTCGTGCCGGAGAGCGCACTGGTGCGTTTCGCTATCGATGAAGCCATTATTCGTCGTATCGATGTCCGCGGCAACGAACGCACCCGCGACTGGTACATCCGCTCCCTGCTGCCTCTGGCCTCCGGGCAACCCTATTCCTCTGCAGCTGCCGAGCGTGGCCTCCGCAATATCTATGGCACCAACCTCTTCGACCGTGTCACCATGGACATCACGCCCACCGATGACGGCGCGGTGCTCACCGTCCGTGTCGAGGAAAAACCGCCAACCGAACTCGGCCTCGGGTGGCACTGGCACGATGAGTACCAGTCCGAGGAGTTCATGGAATTGCGCGATAACAACGTTCTCGGTATGGGACTTGAACTGCATGCACTGGCCCAGTACGGAAGCGAGCGTCAGCTCTTTCACGGCGGCTTCAAGCTGGATCGCATCTGGTCCACCTACCTCACGGCGCGGGTACAGGCCTATCACAGCGTGCTGGACCGGCGGGTCTACGACCACGATAGCGAGCGCCTGCCTGAACGCGAGGAGAAGATCAGCGGCATCGAGTTCATGCTCGGACAGCAAATTGCACGCTTCGGAACCGTGTCCGCCGGACTGATATTCGAGGAAGTGCGCGAGACACCCGGCGGCGGCGGAAGTATCAACCGTTTCGGCCTGCGCATCCTCGAATTCCGGTCGCTGATCGAGAATTTCGACCGCATCCCCTTCACCCGACGTGGCCATAAGAGCCTGATCCAGGTGTATTTCGCCGGACAACTGCTCGGCGGCAAGATCGAGTACACCAAGTTCTTCACCTCCCAGGAACTCTATGTCCCCATCACCTCCTGGCTGAACTACCACCCCAAAGTGCAAGTGGGGTTCTCGCGAAGCGGCCTGCCCCCCTCAAAGAAATTCTACCTCGGCGGCGCACACACCTTCTTCGGCTTCGAGCAGGACCAACTACTCGGCGAAAAGATGGTACTGGCCAGCCAGCAGTTGCGTGTCAAGCTCCCCCTGTGGCTGTACCTCTCGGTGCGCTACGATATCGGCGATGCTTACGCCGAGACCGATCAGATCAAATGGCGCACCCTGCACCACGGCGTGGGCGTGACGCTGTCGCTCGATTCGCCAATCGGCCCAATCGAGGCCAGCTACGGCGTGGTCGACTCCGACCATGACCAGTTCTACCTGCACATCGGCCGCGAATTCTGAGACTGACACAGCTCGCCAGCCTGCCCTCCCACCCACCGATCTTTGTTGCCTCGCGCTCGCTGCATGCCCATATTGCGGAAACTGAAAACGCGAGAGCCAGAAACTGCGAGCATCCGCACATTGCGCACGGCGCAGAGGACCGCCACCATGAAGTTTCTCACTCCCCAGATTCTCTATTTCGCCCGGAGCAGAACCACCAGGCGGAATATCCGACTGCTGTCGAAGTTCTTCATCCTCTTGACGGCATTGGTGGTACTCTACAGCACCCTGTTTCACTTCATCATGCTCCACGAGGACCAGGAATTCAGCTGGATCACGGGCTTCTACTGGACCCTCACCGTGATGTCAACCCTGGGCTTCGGCGATATCACCTTCGCCAGCGACCTGGGCAAGGTCTTCTCGATGGTTGTACTCATGTCCGGCATCATCCTGTTGCTCGTCATGCTCCCCTTCACGTTCATTCAATTCTTCTACGCCCCGTGGCTTGAGGCACAGCAACGGGCCCGGGCACCCAGGGAACTGCCGCCGGACACAACAGATCATGTGATTCTCACGAGCTTCGATCCCCTGGCCATCAACCTCGTTGAGAAACTTATGAAGTACGGACACAAATACGCCATCATCGCGCCCGATCTGTCGCGCGCGCTGGAACTCTACGAACAGGACTACAAGGTGGTCGTCGGTGATCTGAGCGACCCCGAAACCTACCGGCGCCTCCGCCTCGACAACGCCGCCATGCTCGTCGCCAACAATGATGACATGGTCAACGCCAATATCGCGTTCACCGTCCGAGAGATCCACGAGACCGTACCGATCATCACCAACGCCGATTCGGAGGACTCAATCGACATCCTCCAGCTCGCCGGCAGCACCCATGTCTATCAATTCATGAAAATGCTGGGCGAGTCATTGGCGCGCAGGACACTCGGGATGAGTGTCGGCGCCAACATCATCGGGACATTCGACCAGCTTCTCGTCGCCGAG
>CAZXRO010000023.1:0-19116 GCA_964642435.1 uncultured Ignavibacteriales bacterium | reverse complement strand
GTCTACATGCTTCTTCATATCGCGATCAAACTCCTTGAGAGCTTTAGCGGCATCGGGGGCATCTGCGAGACGCTGGAATGAATCGAGCGGAAACTTCGAGTCCACCGGAAGTAGCCTATCCCCCACCCTGATAATGGCATCGACCCTGAGCCCATCGTCGAATTGGTATTGCATCACAAACAGCGTCTCCGGCAAAATCTGCGCCAGCAAATGCTCCAGCAGCATCTCCCCCAGGCTCCCGCGGAGTTTTGGCGGACGGAGCAATTCCGAGAGCGCCTGAATGTTCTTTCCCACCTGCTCGATGTTCTCAGCCTGCATGGCCAACTGCCCCAGCCGATTTTCTATCTCACCGAATATCTGCAGGCGACGATCCAGCGAGGCCTGCCCGTCGGCGAGACGGTCATTGAGAAGTCGATTCGCGCTGTCGACTGATTCTCGAAGTGAAACCAGCCCTTCCATTTGCTTCTGGATAAGTTCTGCCTTGAGAGAGTTGAGGGCGGCGTCGACCTGCTGGGTGTTCGGACCGGTAGTCAGCCTGCTCTGCCTCACCAGGAGCCAGACCAACAAAACCAGCACCACGGCCAGGAGTACCAGCATTACCACATTCAGCGCGTCCAAACTCGCTCCCCCCGGTCGGCTCTGCTATTGAAAGATTATCTTCATCTTGTCCGGACCAAACAGGTCCTTGCTCAGGTGCGGATAACGGAATTTTACCGCCACCTCCCCCGTCTCCTGGTCCAGGTAGTCAGGTGAGGGAGTGATACCCAGGATGTATTTGGCCAACAGGTGATTCGTCGCGTAGTCATACAGGCCGGCCTCATTCTGATCAAGACGGACACCAAACCGGTATCCCTCAGCCATTGCAACCTCACCAAACTGCTCCTCGTACAGCAACGATGGTGCCCCCACAAGTGCCTCGTCCCGCCCAAACAAAATGGTCACATCGACAGGCCCCGGCTCTCCGGGTTGCACCGAAAAACCAAACCACTCACCGTCGGTCGCCACAGACACGCCAGCCGCGTTGGCCAGCGTCTTGCCGGAGAGCTGGCCCGCCGCAGAGTTGGACGACTCGGTCAGCTTGCCGGCGATATAGAGGTCGAGCGCATCGATCACCTCGGACCAGGCCGAGGCGCCCATGGCGCTCTGAATGAGCGTTCGCAAATCAGAGGCGCTCAGGCGGTATACGTATTCAAACCGGCCAGAGGCACTGCGGTACAATTCGAGGTAGTTGTCCAGCCCAATCTTGTCCACAACAAAGCCTGTCATCAATCCGGCTACCGGATAGGCGATATCAGCCGTGGCATTGCGTTCAAAACTGGCCATTGTGAGCATGGAGTCGGGAGTCATAATCTCCTGCTGATACAAGAAAGCCGCCAGCTCCAACAGCACATCGGGCGCCTTGCCCCAGCGCCCGCCATAGTACACAGCAAGACCTTCCCGGAGAATGGGAGCTGTATACAACGGTAGCGATTGCAACTTGATGTTCACCAACAGATGGCACAACTCATGGTAGTGTGGGAAGAAGGCCGAAATTACATCATTGGAAGCCAGATCCAGCGTACCTTTGATACGGTGCCCGGTGATCGTCTCGACAGTTTCATCGGAGTCACAGTAGAAATACTCCACCTTCGCCTGTTCAATCAGCTTAATCTGATCAGGGGTCAGGCCAAGCCGGGTGGCCAGCACCTCAAGCTGCTCGTCGGCTTCATCGAGCACAACCTGGTTAAGCATCGTCTCGCGGTCCGGATGGTAGTGGATACGGAAGTACTGCGTCTCGACCGTCTGCCACTCGCGGCAATAGTAGTCCTGCGGGTAGATCAGCCAATACCAGTCGCCCTGCTGCATCGCGTAGTAATCATGCTCCACCAGTTGGCCATTAACCACAGCACTGTACTGCAACCGGACAAATCGATCGCTGGACAGCGTCTCGTGGCGCTTGACCGGGGGCTGGAGATAGTCACGCATGACATCGAGGTTGCGGACGATCGGTGAGACGGCATCAGCCTTCACCGGGATGCCCTCGTATGTGATACCGAAACGGGCGGAACGCTCCTGGGCGGACTCGGTCCACATATACCCCGCCGATTCGATATTACCTGAGGTCAACAGATCAAAATACTCACTGATCATGTCAACTGCCGGCGGAGCGGCCTGCACCGAGGCGAAGGCAGAAAACAACACAGCGATGATCAATAGAAAAGCGTGGCGACGCGGCCGATTGGGAAACTCCGACATGGGCTGGTTCTCTCCCTTTGTGTATCGAGGATTAGCAGACAAAATCGGGACTAATATATGTCACTTGTACACCTGCTGTCCAGAGCCGAGTCAAAAAAAAGCCCTCGCCACGAAGGCGAGGGCCTGTTGATTGACAGTCATTTAGAAGACAAAGCCAACGCTGAAACGCTGAGCCGACTCAAACCTGCCAAAGTCCTGCCAGGCATAGTCGATTACCAGCTTGGTATCATTGCTGATACGGGTCGACAGGCCGGCGCCAAAGGCCAGCCCCTCTTCATCAGCGTTGAACTTGTAGCCGGAGCGAAGGAAGAATTGCTCGGAATAGCCGAACTGAGCTCCCACCGCACCTTGCTGAAGGTTGTCATTGGGATGCTTGATCTCTCCCGAAAATGTCATCAGGCTGTTCGCCCCAACCTCAAGATCATATGCCATACCCACCCTGAATAACATGGGCAGATCGTACGGCTCGGTCGACAGATTGGCTGGCACGGCGTCATTGGTACCATCGCCGTTTCGAGTGTCGTAACGGACTGCCAGATCAGAACCGGCGAACTCCAGCTCCGGCCCGAGATTGGTGATACTCATACCCAAACGCAGACTGCGGAACCCGGTATAGAGCATGGTCCCGAAGTCGAAAGCGACGCCGGACGAAGTCTCGTTATGAATCTTCTCCCCGATATACTTGGCCGTGACGCCAAAGGCGAACTTGTCGGTGAGTTGTCGTGCAAATGAACCACTGAGGGCATAGGAACTGGCGCTGTAGTAATCACCGGTTCCATCCTGGTCTTCGAAGGTTGTTATCTCCTGATCGTCCATCGACAAAATCGTCGCAGACAGACCGAAAGTACCCACGTCTTCGAAGTACCGCGCATAGGCAACATAGTTCAAATCAATATCGAGCAGCCAGTTGACATTGGTAAAGCTCACTTCGGAGCCACCAACCTCAGCCAACCCGGCCGGATTCCAGTACATGGCATAGACATCGTTGGCCATCGCGGCCCCCGCCTCGCCCATGCCCTGGTATTTGGACCCGACACCGATCTTCAGAAACTGCGCACCCGCCGAGCCGGTCTTGGAGAACTCGGCCGATGCGGTCGTCGCCGTCAGCGCCAGGACAAGAATAAGTGTTAGCTTTTTCATTGTCGTTCTCCTTACTTGATTACGGCAAAGCGGCCGGCATGCTCCCCGTACGGGGATTCCACATGATAAAGGTAGATACCCGAGGCTACCTGCTGACGATTACTCGAAAGAAGATCCCACCGGACAACACCATCACCATCACTATTGCGAAGCGTCTCGACCAGATCCCCCGCCAGCGTGTAGATGCGAATCGTGCACTGATCGGGAACATTCTGGAACTCGAGCGCTGACTGATTATCGGTTTCTACCATCGCGGAATACTGCGCGAAGTACGGGTTCGGTACCACCTTGACATCCGGCAAATCAGCCACGGCCTGAGCTGTACTGACACCGTCTGCGTCGAACGTGAAGACGTCATCCTCACCATTCATTGGTGCACCTTCAATCGTCAGGACATCTCCGATCTGCGGGTTGTATGTCGCAGAGTTGAGACCGAACAGCCAGCTGTAGTACTCCGGGAACGCAAACTGGGTCACCGACTGCAGCGAATCATACGGATAATTGATGATCGCCAGCAGGTCGTATGGATCCCAGTCAAGGTCGAACTCGAAATCGAACACACCCAGTGACACCCGCTGATTGGTCGTCGTGTTCCATACCTCGAACGGAACCCAGTAGACGAAATCGGTACCGTAGAACGGGTCATCCGCAGCGGTGGCCCGGGTGGAGTCACCCGTGAATCGCAGCTCATAGGTGGAACGGTAGTGGATGTCGCCATAGATCAGCGTGGAATCCCACAGTTGCGTAGCGCCGAGAGAATACGCGAGCGTAGGAACGCACGGTCCATAGAATGAATCCTCGTCAGGGGCCAGTGTCGAATCGGCGCCACCAAACGATGTCTGGCCGATACTCTCTGGAATGCGGTCCCCGTTACGGACAACAACTCGCAGCCCCTCGGCCACCGGGAAGAACTCCGGGTCCCCGTTATCACGCGTCTGATCCGCCAGCACCGTATCACCGGTGGTGACATTGATCAGATGCCAGTAGGTCGTGTCGTAGTTCTCTTCGAAAGCCACTTCATAACTGGATCCCGTTAACTCCTGACGATCAAAAACGATAGGAATTACGGTACCATCCGAGGGATCCTCGCTGCCTGAGTATCCGTGCTCCACCGTGCTGGCCGCCTCATAGTGACCGGCGGGATCATTGCGCGGCGTAACCCCCACAACATTGCTTACCTCGCCGGCAATACCAAACCCGTTCTGCAGCGGATCAACTCCGAACGCCACATTGCCGGTATCGAATGCTACCAGGCAATACCAGTATTCAACACCGTTGTAGAGACCGGTATCGACGAAGCTGTGCTGGATCGGGTCACCCGCCGAGGCCACCTCATATTCAGCTACCGGGAAGTAGTCAACACTCAGACAATTGTTGTCGCTGGTATTGTCCTCCTCGCCCCAGGTAAGGCCCTGGTTGTCGGAACGGTAGAGTTTGTAGCCCTTGAAATCGATTTCGCCGGACTGCGGGTCGACGGCCACCTCCGAAGTGTCACTCCAGTAGAGATAGACCTTCTCGTCGGCGGCCTCCGCACGAAGCACCGGCAACGCGGGCGGTTCCGGCCCGATGTAGTTCGACAGATACAGTTCCTCGGCCCTATCGGCATTGCTCTTGAAATCAGTCTCGTTGTCTCCGGCAACCAGAGCATAGACAATCTCCACCGTCTCGCCTGCCGCCAGATCAATACCACCAACACACATCACGTAGAATTGATCGGTTGGGGGCAACGACTGGTCAAAGTCGGTCGAGGAGATCATCGCATAACGCGCATCGTCGTCGTCCGGAAAGTATGCCCAGTCATCAGTACGGAATCCGGTAAGCCCCACATTATCGGGGGTCTTCAGCAGCTTGGTGCCAAATACGCCCGTACGAGCCTTCCAACCCGGGTCATAGCCGACATTGTCGTAGATCCAGGCCAGTCCCTCGTCGGCATCATGAGCGACAAGATCCTCCAGACGTCCGTTCTCACCGGTGCCATCGGGACCACCAACATCGATATCGGTATAGATACCGACAGCGAATTCGGTGTAATCCTCGGTCGAACCGTTGGTAATCGTCAACTCGAAGAATATGAAGTCCTCATTATAGCAATAATCCCACTGCTTGCAGGTCTGGGTGATTTCCAGTCCCATAATCGGCTCGCCACTGGCGGCATCACTGAACCGGTAATGAGAATCCTGCAGCGAAGTCGGACCACCCGGCCTGAAGTCGGCTGCGAGTGTATTGAACTTCTGGTTGTAGGAAAAACTCTCGGTTTGCGGGTCCCACACACGCCAGCCATAGGCCGCGCTGCCCGTCCCCAAACCGACAGTATCAGTCGGATCATAGTCATAGTACCGGGTAGTATCTGTCGAAAGATAGATCCGGTAGTCGTCCTGCCCATTGACCGGCACTGCCATGCCCTGAAAATCATCGGCGGTGTTGGCTACAAGCGTGTCTCCTGAGGCGGTGATACCGCCCATCCAGTACTTGATCTCAGCCAGATAATTGTGGCCGGAATTGCGGGGGTATTCCCCCGAGGGCAAACCCCAGGGTGAGTAGCCACCGACATAGCCAAAGTTGTCAATCGTTACCGCGATATTACCGCGATTATGAACAACCTGGTCAGCCGTACCCGGCTGCGGTGAAAACACCAGCCCGTCGGATTCGCTGCCCCGATCAACAGTTCGCTCAGCCGCCGGTGGCTTCGCCACTGCCGTGGTCAGACAGGCGAGCACGGCCAATCCCAACAGGACACTGAACGTAAAATATTTCTGCGTCTTCATGGGTCGTGCTCCGGTTAAAACGTGAACTCAAGCCCGGTCCGTACGGTCCGCGGCTGGGAGTAGTTTTGAGGGTCGCGATCGTACAGATAGTCATACTGATCCAGGGCAGCCTGGTCGAGCGCAAGACCGCCCCGAGGGTCGAAACCGTCATCATCCGGTTGCCCCGTAAGGGCATAGACATTGACGATATTGCGACGGTTGAAGAGGTTGTCTACCTCGACGAAGAAGCTCAGGTTCTGCTTGCCGTCCGAGAAGGGGAAGTCCTTGTTAAACCGCAGGTCAACCCGGTAGTTGGCGGGCAGACGTCCTTCGTTGCGCTCACCCAATGGGCTGCCGTCGCTGTCAATAGGGGTGTATGGCAAGCCCGATCCGTAGCGACCAACCACATTGAGCCCCCAGGCACCCGGGAGACTCAACCCAAGGAAGTTGCTGCTCCAGTCAGCAGGTACGCGGTAGTCCAGCACACCTGTCACCGTATGCCGCTGGTCAAAATCCAGCGGATACTCCGTAATCGGCTCATCATGCGTCTCGGGGCTGGTGATATACGTATAGTATGGATCATAAGCGTCAGACCCGTTGCCACGCGCCACCATGTACGAATAGGACGCAGAAGCTGACAGGTATCCGTCACTGGGCAGTTTCTCCAACGCCAGGTCAATACCCTTGACCGACCCGTAATCTGCGTTGTCGAAATAGGTTACCGCACGGCTGTCGAACGTATAGGACGAGCGCGTTGTTACCAGATCCTTGATGTCCTTATAATACGCGGTCACATCCAAGCGGAGATCGTTGCCGATCACGTGGTCCAGACCCAACTCGTACGACACCGTCTCTTCAGGCTCAAGATCAGGATTGCCGAGTAGCGGATAGCCGCTGGTCAGGTCACCCTGAATATTGGTATAGAGATACTCGAACGATGGAGACTGATAATAGAAGCCGTAGTTGAAGTGCATGACCGACTTCTCGGATATCGGGAACGATACCCCCAGTCGTGGCGAGAACTGGCTCTTCGAGTCCGCCTGCTTCCAGGTAACCACTGTATCCTGCGGCGTGGCGTTGTAGGCGATGTCAGCATCGTGGTAGTCGAACCGGACGCCGAAATTGACCACGAAGTAGTCGTATTCCAGTTTGTCCTGGATGAACGCGGAAGCGATCTTCGGATTGCTGGTATACTTCTCACCGTACGGCTTCTGGTTGTAGAATTGTATGAAGTCCCAGTTAATATCGTACTGACGGAACTCAAAACCAGTCTTGATCTGATTGGCCTTGTCGATCTGATTGATGAACGACAGGTTGAACGAGTTGTACGCTGATTCCCGCTTGTGGTAAGTAGGATCGAAGTCGTCACCTACCAGGAAACCGACATACTGCATCGGGTCAGTCAGATCAATATTCGCGCCATATGTCTGCTCGTGAATCGTACCGTTGTAAACACCGTCGTCGTCAACCGAATAGCCGGGCCATTCTGTATAGTAGGTCCCCTGCAAATGCTCCGGCGTCACCTCGGTCATGGTGGAGAAACGGTTAAACGTGGCAGACAGGATGCTGTTCTCACCCAACGTCATGTTGCCAGTGAGTCCGACAAGATATGCCTCGCGGTCGAAGACCGGCAAACCGTCGAGATTGAAGTCGTAGGAGGCTCCATTGACGTCCCGATGATCATAAATCTCGCCGTCGGCCTTGTGATAGGTCACATTACTCTTCAAACGAAATTGTGAGGTCGGTTGCGTCGAAAGCTTGACCGTACCGGTTGTCGAGTTGTAAGTATCATGCGGCAACGATCCCGGATCCTCATACAACTCCCCCGCCATGAAGAAGTTGAAGCGCTTTGGATGAAATCCCGGAACCGGACCCGACAGGTTGGCCGACAGCGACCGATTGGCAACCGTCTCCAGATCACCCCACGCGCCGGTCGTCACATCATAGCGGTGCGTGAACCCCGTAAATGTCCGGAACTGGCCATGATATGAAGACTTGCCTTCCGGCGTCACGGCGCTGACTACACCCGAAAGAGCATCGCCATACTCGGCAGTGAACCCACCGGACATCAGCGATAGCTCAGACAGCGAGGTCGGCATGATCCGAATACCGGCACTGGAAACGAACGGATCCTGGACGCTGAATCCATCATAGTAGTAGCTGACCTGGCCGGCTCGGCCGCCACGGACATGCATACTGTTATCTGCACCAACCACCACACCCGGATAGTTGGTCAGCACACTCTGTACCGTTTGAATATTCGGCAACGTACGCAGCCTGTCCGCGGTGAAAATGACTCGTGATGCAGTCAGGTCCTTCTGGATCAGCTGGTTGTCGGCGAGTACGACGACGTTCTCATCCAGCTCCACCAGGGTCTGCCTGAGAGCGAAATCGACAGGCGTGGTCAGATCGACCAGCACCTGGACTTCCTTCTTCACCAATTGTTCATGTCCTACTGACGAGACCGAAAGGTCAAACTTGCCGCTGGGAACATTGATGATGAAATACTCACCATCCTCATCCGTCTTGGTCACTAAGTTAGTTTCCATGACTCGCACGGTGGCGCCGACGACCGGCTCACCCGTCTTTGCATCGAGCACCATGCCCGATATCTTGCCACTCACTCCAGCGAGAGGCTGCCCGACAGGCATCAACGTCAGCAGGGTAGCCAGCAAGACAATCGGTACCAGAAGTGGGTACTGGCGCAAGGCTACCTCCTTTATGTTTATGAGGCTCAGATTATGTGTCGCTTTCATAGACTACAATTCGACCGCCTCCTTAGGCGGACTGCTCCTGAAGAACTCTATTTAGTTATCGACCACCTGCCCGTTTTCTTGACATTGACTATCACCTCCAGAATACCCAAAACCGGACACTATCAGCCCCCTTTCAGAACCACCACTCAAGGAACGGGTACCGGACACCGCCAGCCGCGAAAACCGCCCCGTCGGCCAAACCGCTGTGATCAAGTTTATCCTTACATGACCGATACAAGTGAGAGACATCAGGGAATCAGGCCGCCGAGCTGAAGGCCGGCGGCATTACTGTTGAAACCGGAGAGATTCACCGCTTGACCAAGCGCAACCGCACATTCCTCTTCTGGCTAACGGCATTGCTGTGCCTTGCAACGTGGGCGGACATGGCCTATGCCGGGGGGAAGCATATTGTCATTCTCAAAAGCGATGACATGACAGCCACCAGTCGGTCGGTGCACGGTGTCAAGAGAATGGTGGGACAGGAACACCCCGACGCTGAATTCCATATACTCTCAGTCAGCCACAGCCCGGAGACCGACACACAAGTCGTCGACTCAATTGAGATTCTTAAACCCAAGGTCATAATCACCGTCGGCTCCTCCGCCACCCGCCTGGCGCGTGACAGCTTCAGTGACATCCCTATTGTCTTCTGCGCTGTCAAATACCCGGTGCTCTCAGGGTTCGTAGCGTCACTCGATCACCCTGGCGGCAATGTCACCGGCGCCTCACTGAACATTCCCACTGATATCCAGTTCTCATACTTCAAGAAGATCATCCCCAGCATCAAGCGGCTGGGGGTCCTGTACACCAGCAACACATCCGACCTCATCGAACCGGCCAGGGCCATTGCGACACGCCAGGGCATAACCCTGGTACCGATGCTGGTTGAGTCAAACAAGGACCTCCCCAAAGCCCTTGATTCCCTGGCCTCAATTGTTGAGGGAATATGGTCGGTCGCCGACCCAAACCTGTTCAGCTCCAAGTCAACCCGTTACATCCTGCTGAACGCCCTGCGTAAACGCATACCTTTCATGGGCTTCTCTCGGAATGTCGTCGAATCCGGCGCCCTGTTTGCACTTGATTTTGATTATAAGGCAGTCGGATTCCAGGCCGGTGCAATCGCCAACAAGATCCTCGCCGGCGCCCGCCCTGATTCCATCAATGTCACCAACGCCGATGTGCTCTGGTTTCATTACAATGAAAACACGGCCAAGCATATCGATGTCACCATACCTGAGGAGCTTGTCGCTGTGGCCAAGGAGGTCTACCGATGAACCGGCTGCAGTTCTACAAGCACGTCGGCATTCGCGCCAAGTTCGTCGTTTCCTTCTCGGTATTGCTGATTGGCTGCATTGTCATTATCTCCAGCTACCTGATCAAAAGGCAAAGCGAGGGATACCGTCGTGAACTCGAAGCCAGCGGCGAGACACTTACCCGCCTGCTGGCAATGCAGTCCGAGAGCGGAGTATTGTTCGAGTCAACCTTCGAGTTGGATGAAGTACTCAAGCAACTCGAGGCCTTTGAGGATGTCCACTACGCCGTCATCAAGAACGCCGAGGGCCGCATCCTGGGCTCGGCACCGCTGTGCCCAAAGACATCAAGCTCATGCGCCCCATCGAAAAAAGTCCCGATCAATCAGACGAGCATCCGGATCAGGACTTCTATGTTGAGCTCCCCGGCCACGGGGAGTTTATCCGCTATATCCGCCCCATCGTATCTCGAATCGAGAAGGTGGATCGCGAGAATCTCGGGATAACTCAGTACCATGATTCCTCGCTGACCTACAAGTACGTCCTCGAAGAGATCGGAACGATAGCGATCTACCTGTCACTGGAGCAGGTAAACGAGTCTATTGCCGATGCCTCCACGGTGGCTATCCAGATCACGCTGGCCGTGCTCCTTCTGGCCATGATTCTCATGGCCCTGTTCGTGCGGATCATCACCGATCCGGTTCAGGAGCTTGTCGATGTTACCAACCGGGTCTCCCGGGGAGATCTCACCCAGCGAGTAGCTATCGAACAAGGCGATGAGATAGGCCAACTCGCACACACGTTCAACCAGATGATCGAATCCCTCCAGCAGTCACGACAGGAAATCGAGGACTACAATCGCAATCTGGAGGCGATGATTGTCGAACGAACCGAAGAACTCGAGCAGACCCAGGCTCAGTTGGTGCAGTCCGAGAAGATGAGTGCCATCGGTCAATTGGCCGCCGGCGTCGCACACGAACTGAACAACCCCCTCGGCGGCATTCTGGGCTTCGCCCAATTTACGCTGGAGAAGCTGAACAAGACACCTGTCGAAAAGACCGGCCAGAAAGAGATCGAGGCTTACAAGCGATACCTCACCGATATCGAGGCACAGGCACGACGCTGCAAAACGATTGTGCAAAACCTCTTGCGCTTCTCACGGTCTTCCAAGACCTCCGACTTTGATATGGTCAACCTGAACAATGTCGTCAAAGATACATGCACCTTTGTGGAACATCAATTGAGTATGAACCAAATTGAACTGACCCTTGAACTCGACGAGCATCTTCCGGAGATCAAAGGCAATGCCGGACAGCTTCAGCAGGTGATCACTAACTTGGTGATCAATGCCATGCACGCCTCACCGGCAGACTCCAGCATACGAGTGTGTTCCGGCCCGATCACCAGCGAATCCACAGGGAAACCGGCCGTCGCCGTCAAGGTAATCGATCAGGGAGTTGGTATCCCACCCGAAAACCTCGACAAATTATTCGAGCCATTCTTCACAACCAAGGAAGTCGGTAAAGGCACCGGGCTGGGCCTCAGTGTCAGCTATGGTATCATGAGAGATCACAACGGTGAAATTCTCGTGGATTCCACGCCTGGCATGGGGACGACCTTCACCGTAATCCTGCCGGTTCAGAACAGAGCCGAGGATTCCGATACCGTCCATAGGAGCACATCAACTTCGTCGACCACTAACTCGGAGCACCACTGACTATGAGCCGCAAAACTATACTGATAGTCGACGATGAAGAGGTGATTCGCGATTTCCTCGACGAGGTACTTGAGGACGTATTCGACGTTGTCAATGCTGCCGATGGCCAGGAGGCTATCGACAAACTCAAGGACGGCGATTTCGATCTCGTCATCACCGATATGAAAATGCCCCGCGTTACCGGCGAGCAGGTCGTCGAATATGTGAAAGCCAATAAGCCCAATACCAAGGTCATCGTGATCTCGGGCTACTTGGGGATGTATTCGGCCAGCAGCACCAACGACACCTCGCCTGACTCGCTGCTGGCAAAGCCGTTTAGCATCAAGCAACTTAAGGAAGTCGTCAGTACTGTCCTTGGCGAGACAATCGACTGACAGCTTTCACAGGAAGGCACCATGGGTGAACACGATCGGTCCAAATCCAGGATTCTTGTAGTCGACGACGAACTGGTCGTCGTCTCATTGGTCAAAGAAGCCCTTGAAGAAGACGGCTATACGCTCTCTATGGCTACCAATGGCAAGGAAGCCCTGGGACTCATGGAACAAGAGGAGTTTGACCTGATCATCTCCGACATCCGCATGCCCAAAATGGACGGAATCGAGCTGGTCTCAAAGGCCAGGCAGATCCAACCGGGCATTAGCGTCATATTCATGACCGCCTTCGCCAATCTGGACTCCGCCAAGGACGCCATCAAACAGGGTGCCGTCGACTATATCATGAAACCGTTTGAGCTGCACGAGATGCGCCAGGCGGTCGAACAGGCCTTTGCCCTTCGTGAGCAGGCCGCCAAGTCCGATTCCGATTCCCACCTGGAGCACCTCAGCGACCTGAACCAGGTGCTCTATGAGGTCGGTGACAAGCGCTCGCTCCTCATCGAATCCCTCCGCTTCGCCCTCGTCCATTCCGATGCCGACCGGGGCGTCGTGCTCCACTGGTCAAAGGATAACACGGGCTTCCAGGTGCTGTCGATTGTCGATGAATCCGTGGCCGACCGCCAGATCCCCGACGAGGACATCTCGGAGGCCCTGGCCCAATTGCAACCGGGCCAATTCAATGAACCGCTCCTCGCCGCCAGCCTGGAGGAACACCCCCTGCACGCTATGACGCAGAAATGCGCGGCAGCCTGCGAAATCTTTCAGGACTGGTTCGCCAATGCTGCCCAAACAGCAACGGTGCCCATCAAGCGAGCCGATCGGCTCTACGGACTCCTGATTATCCAACTGGGCGATAGCTCCTCCGCATCGGTCAAGGCCTCGCTGAAACTGCTCAACCTGAGCGCCGCACAACTGGCTATCTCACTGGAGAACCTGGAACTCCTCGATGAAACCCAGGAAGCCTATCAGCGACTGAAAGCACTCCAGGACGAAACTATTCAGCTTGAGAAAATGGCCACCAAAGGCGAAATGTCCGCTGAGATCGGCCACGAACTCAATAACTTCCTCGGCGTCGTCGCCGGTAACTTGTCACTGCTCCAGCACCAGGTGAAAAAGAACGGTGTCGATGGCCTCGACAAATACCTGCACGCCATAGAAGAAAACGTTGATAAGATCAAGACCTTCACGAGCAACCTCATGGATCTCAGATCCATCTCGACCTCTAAGGAAGTGATCTGCTTTGCCCGATTGCTGGCCGAAGTTGTCGATTACCTGCGGCCACAAAAACGGTTCAAAGGCGTTCAGTTAGATCTTGGAGAGCTGCCCGAAAACATACCCTTCCAGGCAGATACCACCCACGTTCAGCAACTGCTGTACAACCTGTTTAACAACGCGGCCGATGCAACCCGCGAGTGTGACCGTCGAGAGATAACTGCTCGGGTCGATATGCCCCCCGATGGAACCCACTTCTCGTTTGCCATCACCGATTCCGGCTCCGGTATCGAACCAAGTCTGCTGGAAAAGGCCTTCAACGAACGCTTTACGACCAAAGAAGACGGACACGGCTACGGCTTGGTAGTATGCAAAAGAATCATAGAGAGTCACAACGGCAAACTGCACATCGATTCGACAGTCGGCAAGGGAACAACCATTCGCATTGACTTCCCCCTGGCCGATCGTGTCGACACACCCGCCACCGTTCCCGCAGCAACGTAGGCGAAATACGCTCTCGTGCGAATCCGCCCCCCTACGCCTCGGATTCCACAACAACTACAGCAACTGCGTAGTCACGCTCATGGCTAATAGAAACATGAAACCGCTGCTCCTGAACGGTTTCGGCGACCTTTGACTCCAGGACGATAACCGGCCGGCCCTGCCGGTCGACCAGTATCTGCATCTGCGACCAGGCTGGCCGCACCTGCAAGATTGTACCCAGTGCCTTTATCAACGCCTCCTTGGCGGCAAACCTGCCGGCGATGAAGCTCACCGGATCGCTGCGCGTGGCCATCAAAGCCCGCTCCTGTTCACCCAGCAGGCGATCGACAAGTCGCCGCCCGAAGCGCTCGAAGGCACCGCCAATTCGGTCTATCTGAACAATATCAACACCAAGTCCACGCACCATCACAGCCGTCTCCGCAACTTGAAGAAGCATCTCAATGCAACCAACATACTATCCAAAGTAGCAAATGACAATATAACCAAAAAAAGTATTGCATCTTCAAGCACTCTGTTGATATTGTACGTATACAAGATGTGGAGAGAGTGAACCATTTGAAAGTCTCTAACACTAGGCTTATGAAGGTCGCCTCTTCGGTGCTGAGTGTACGCCGAGACCCGCTTTGCGGTAGCGAAAACGAAATGCGAGAAGTGGCTGTAAAAACCCTTTACCGTGGTTAAGGTGGAGCCTATTTCAAATTGTTCGCCTCTCCATTTTTCTGTTTACCCTCCAGGACCACACCTCACGAATCCCTCGGCAGCAAAGCAACGAAACCCCGCGTTCCCCTCAGCCTTCTTTCCCTACTGGACACCCCCGACTACCACTCATCACGCCATAGACCGTTCCCGGCGAACCGAACTTGGCCTCCCTTCGCTTAACACGGAGGGAACACAGAGAAATTGTAGTTAGTGATTGGGCTATTCGGCCTGTCTTGTCAGGCAAAGAAGGTACAGAGAACGTCAGCTGGCGGTATGGTTGAGAACTTCGCGAATGGCGTGCTCATAGCTCTCGGCCGAATGGAAGGGATCCGCGATAATAAAAAAGCACTCCTTGCCCGAGGAAGCAAAATACAGTCGCCCCTGTTCAACTTCATAAACACCGCGTTCGCGCGCCCCCCCGCTGCCCGGAATCACGCAGAAAACGTCCATCAGTTCTCGGAGACTCTTGAAGACCGGGGCAAATGCTCGCTTGAACTCCCGCGTGGTATGTTCGCCAACAAAATTGCCATCGTTATCAAGCCGGAAAACGCGCTCAATACCCGGGATATCCCGGAATGCCTCCTGCAGCGACCGTGCCCGCGCCCGATCCGGCTGGCTGTCCACCAACCCCATGGTGGCCTCCAGCGACGTTTCGTTGAGAACAGCAATCACCTCGTCATGCTGTTTGGCCATGTAGCGCTGCAAACTGGCCTGTTCCTCGGCGGAATCGATTGCATGATCCAGCTTGCGCTCCACCTTGTGGATCACACGACCCTCAGTACTGATCGTCGTCGTTATTCGCGCATATGGCCGGTAAGCGTACTCTGTCTGTACCTGAAGCGCCAGATGGCCCTTCTTTACCAGAGAGGTGCGCCCCACCGGGATGAATTGACTGGTTGCCATAACCTTCCGCCAATGCCGGTTCTGCGAGCCGCGGCCCGATTTTCTTTTTATCCCTTTAAGTATCGGCAGAATCAGCAGGTAGAATAACCACAGGAAGGGCAGGACCAGCATCCCGAACCAAAAAACATCGCACCACTGCACTGCGGACAGATCTCCGCTGATTCACCCCCCTCGGGGCCGGCCGCAGCCTTGCTCCCGTACCATCTGTGCAGAACTTGCGCAATAGCGTCAGGTATCGAGGACACCCGTGCGCCCTGACTGAAGACCTGACTCGAACCGCCAATCCCACGAAGCTGCCTGATAACAGCTTCAACCGGTACTCCCGACCGAAGCGCCAGCGAAATCAACCTGCAAATCGCCTCGGTATCAGCCATAGTCGAGTAGCCGGAGCGCCCGATATGCGCAAACACCTCGAACGGCTTACCATCGCGCGTGTTTACCGTCACATACAGATTGCCATAGCCTGTCTTGATCTTCTCCGTTACGCCCTTCAGAACAATGGGACGCGCCGCCACCGACATCGGCCGCGGCTCTGCAGCCTCGTCCGGCTCAACTTTCACCTCAGCTGCAATCTGCTTCGGCTGTGCTTTCGTCGAGAGAACTTGATGCGGCCGGGAATTGTCACGGTATACCGTCACCCCTTTACAAGCCAAACGATACGCCTGCATGAACGCCTGACGGACATCAGACACGGTGGCCGACTCCTCAAAATTGATCGTCTTCGAAACCGAGGAATCGCAGTGGGCCTGAAATGCCGCCTGCGTTCGAATATGATCCACCGGGGCAACATCGGCAGCCGTCAAGAACAGCGCCTTCGTGCTCTCAGGGATCCCCTCGATCTCTCGCAATGAGCGCGCGCCCGATACCTGCTCAATCAAATCCTCTGAGTAGAAGCCGAGCTCACGCGCCTGCTGCTTGAACAAGGGGTTAACCTCAATCAGACGCGTCCCATCCATAACATTGCGTTCAAAAGCAATTGCGTAGTATGGCTCAATTCCCGAGGAACAGCCGGCAATGATCGAAATCGTCCCGGTCGGCGCTATGGTGGTCACGGTGGCGTTGCGCATGGCAACATTCTCCTCAGCGTAGATTGACCCCTCCCAGTTGGGGAACTTCCCGCGTGTCTTGGCCAATCCGGAGGACTCCTTGTGCCCTTCCGTCTGCACGAACTCCATCACTGTCTCGGCCAGTTCTATCGCTGATTCGCTGTTATACGGTACTCCCAGTTGTACCAGCATGTCGGCCCAACCCATGATACCGAGCCCGATTCGACGGTTCTTCTGCGACTGAGCCTCAATCTGCGGCAACGGGTACTTATTCTGATCGATCACGTTATCAAGGAAATGCACCGCAGTGCGGACGGTCTGTCCCAGGCGCTCGAAATCCACACCCCGGCTCGGCGTCGAGGAGGTGTAGTCCTCCGGCAGCGGATCCTTGACAAACTGCCCGAGATTGATAGAACCAAGATTGCATGAATCATAGGGCGGCAGCGGCTGCTCGCCACACGGATTGGTGGCCTCAATTCGCTCCGATGGATGCGTCGGGTTGCCCTGATTCATCCTATCAAGGAAGATCACCCCCGGCTCGCCGCTCTGCCAGGCATGACCAACTATCTGATCGAACACTTCCCTCGCCGACAGATACACTTCGCGGCTATTGTCGGTATGTATCGCCCCCGTATGCGGATTGTACAACGGGTACGTGCTGTCCGCATCAAGAGCCTCCATGAAAGCATCAGTAATCGCCACCGAGATGTTGAAATTGGTGACCTCGGCAGTATCATGTTTGCACGCGATAAACTCCAGAATGTCCGGGTGATCCACCCGAAGAATCCCCATGTTTGCCCCTCGGCGCGTCCCACCCTGCTTCACCGCCTCCGTCGAGGCATTGAATACCTTCATGAACGATACCGGCCCGGAAGCAACCCCCGAGGTGGATGCCACAATGGAATTACGGGGCCGCAGCCGCGAAAATGAGAACCCGGTGCCACCACCGGATTTGTGGATCAGGGCGGCATTCTTGACAGCCTCGAATATCTCTTCCATGGAATCACCCACCGGCAACACGAAACAGGCTGAAAGTTGCCCCAACTCCCGAGCGGCATTCATCAATGTGGGAGAGTTGGGCATGAACTCCCGATCTGCCATCAGCCGGTAGAATTCGCGGGCTGATACCTCCACCCGCTCATCATCGGCTCCGTAATTGCGATCCGCCTCGGCAATGAACCGCGCCACACGAATGAACAGATCCCGCGGACTCTCGATAACACGCCCCTCGGAGTCCTTGCGCAAATACCGGCGCTTGAGCACCTCAAGCGCATTGTCTGTGAGTGTTACGTCCTTGTAAGATTCCATGAGTTATCACCTGCAATGGTTACTATAGTTCTCAATCGGTAGTTGCTCCTCCTACCATAATAACAATCGCAGGCCGCGAATGTGTCACATCTGCCAATGAATTGTGATATGTGGAAATGGCCGCTGCTACTCAGCCGGCATCAGGTCAGGATCGCTGCGATAGATCATCTCAAGATAGCTTACCCCGCGAGAGTCGAAATAGGCCTCCGGCATGACATACAGCTCATCGGCAAGCGCCTCATCCAGAGAGATGAACTCATATCCCTGAGTCTTCAGGGCAATCAACATGTCATTGAGGAAGGCGGCATTGAGGCGGTTGAGCCGAAGCTGCAGAATGTGCCGACAATTGCGCCCCAAAAGCTGAATCGACTGCGATTCCGCCCGTTCCACCTGATCCAGAACATGATTGAGATATTCGCTCATGAGCCCCAGATACTCCGTAGAATCCGCATTGTCACCCAGCTTCTCCAGCGAGAGGTTGTACAGATAGTCCTCCACCACGATACTGGCATGGGCAACGACATACTCCTGTTCGACCAGATACATACGAACATCCCGTTTGTCAGCCACATTCGTTCCATAATGCAGGTATGGATACCTGAAATACCGCTTCTTCTGCCCAAAACCGGACAGCATCGTCTGAAGCGCCTCAGCACCCAAACTGATCTCACGGATGAAATTCTGGGCGCCAATCTGGTGCAGGTCCTGGTGCGAAAACGTCAGATTGCCCAGCACGTGCCCTCGGTTAAGCCATTCCCCCAGAAGATCATAACTGTCTTCAATATTCTCCCCGACCACAAAACCAGCCCCCTTTGCCTGGTGAGCATCGAGCACGGCAAGCACCTCGGCCGTTATCAGCCGACGGTCCGAATCGGTGAACGACTTGTCCAACGGCAGGCCGTCGAACGTTATGCACAGCTTGCGGTCAATGTCCTCAGCCGTGATATCATTACCCGCTCTTTGCGATTGACCATGAACGGTGCCACTGATTACGACCAGCGACAGACAAAACAGTATCAGGCTAAACTTCATCTTCTGTTACTCCCCATTTCGTGAACAAGCAGGAAATTGGTGGTGCCCTGGCGACCGAATGGTGCTCCGCCGGTGACAAGAACCAGATCGCCCGGCTTGGCCAGGTGGTGATGAGCATTGACCCGCTCGACCGTCGCTATGAGTTGATCGAACGTTTCAACGTGCTCGGTATGAACAGGATAGACGCCTCGATGCA
>CAZXRO010000022.1:9387-20144 GCA_964642435.1 uncultured Ignavibacteriales bacterium | reverse complement strand
GTCGATACCGAGATACCCGGTCAGCACGGCCGGTTCCGGGTTGGGATCGCGGGAGTAGATGTGCAGGTGCGAGGCTCTCAGTTCGCCGAGCACTTCCATGAAGAGGTTGTCGAATTCCTCATCAGACCGAATGTGGTCAATAACCGGCTGGTACTTGGTACGAACACTGTCCCAGTTCGTGTTGTGGAAGGTGCTGTCGTAGAAGTAGCTGTTGAGCATTTGCCAGCCCTCACGAAACTTCTGGTGGTTGATCTCGACCAGGTTGACAGCAAGTTCGGCGGTGAATGAGAGGCTTTCGCAGTCCTTGGACTCGATCTCGCAGCTTCGTATGATTCCACCTTCAAGATAGAAGACCCGCTTGCCATCCGGAGAAACCTGCAACTGGGACTTCCCCTTTTTAGAGTGGGTGATCTGCGTGAGTTCCTCATCCTCTTCATCGATCTTGATCGACCAGATCTCCGGCTCACCCAACACGGGTGCGACAAACAGCAGCATCTCACCGTCGGGTGTCACGACCGGGTACTCGCTGGCAACATCGAGGCGCACCATCTTCTCGCGGCGAAGATCAATACGAGTGGTGTCGATACTCACGACCGGTGGCTCGGCCTCGGCCTTGTCTTCGTCGTCCTTGTCTTCCTTGTCCATGCTGGTGTCGATGAAAAGGCTGTCGATTGCAGCTTCCTCGAACTCTATTGGTTTGGGCTCAAGATGGACGCGATAGACGCCGCGGTCCCAGCGATTATTGGATGTGAAATAGACGTAGTCGGCATCGGGCGAGAAAAGTGGTCGGTAGTTCCAGTCCACAAACAGGCTCAGGTTATACTGCTCGCCCGCGAAGCTGGTGGCGAAGATGTTGGATTCGAATGTCTTGCCACCCATCGTGTACGCCAGCCATTTGGAGTCGGGTGACCATGCGTACTCCATTGTCATCTCGACCCCGCCATCGAGGAAGGCACCCTCGACCCAGACGGTTTCTTCGCCCTTCTCAAGATCATAGCGAACGATCTGCCGGAGGCCGCGATAGAAGACCAGCCAACGGCCATCCGGGGAGACAAGCGGCTTGGTTTCGTCGAGTTCATCCTGAGTCAGTCGGCGCTCTTTGCCGGTGGTGGCATCGGCCGCGAAAATGTCATAGTTGCCGTTGCGATCGGAGGCATAGTAGAGGGTACGCGAATCAGGAGCCCAACAGAGAAATCGTTCGCGGGTGGAGGTCTCGGTCAGACGTCGGCCGAGCTTGGGATCCTCAGCAGGCAAAAGGTAGACCTCACCATGGACTATGGCCGCAACTTTGCGACCGTCGGGAGAAAGCTGGAACCACTGGACGTCGTCAGAGAGTCGCTTGTGGTCAGTAAGGTTCCGGCGTTCGTCGGTTGCAATGCGAATGGGCACTGGTCGCGGGCCCATATCACTCGGATCGAGATACCATATCTTGAAGCCCTGCTCAAACACCAACTTCGTTCCCTGGGGATTGCTGCCGAGCCACTGGACACCGTCGCCATCGAAAGTCGTCAGGGGAGCAGCCTCCTTGCCTGTGAGGTCCGTCATGAATACCTGGGCCCAGTCGCCGCGGCAGGAAACGAAGTAGACATCGTCTGTTTCCCAGTTAAGGACCGGCCAGAGGTCGTGGCCATCGTGCGAAGTCAGGCGCGTCGAGGTAAATGGTGTGGCGGTGCGATCCTGCACATAGAGATCGGCGATCAAAGACGAACGCAGATCCCTCCGCCACCATCGTGACAATCCCGAGCCACTGGCGAACAGCAGTTTGGAGCCATCGGCGGAAACGCGGCCGCCATAGAGATGCTCCCAGGCGGTGGCGGCGAGACCGACAGGCGTGCCGCCGTTGATCGAGGTAGCATAGATATTGCGACGTGAATTGCGGTGCGAGGTGAAGATGATACTGTCGCTGCCGGGTGTCCAGCCAGAACCGTAGTCGTCGGAAGAGTGCACGGTGAGTCGGCGGGCCGGGCCGCCGGAGGCCGGCATGATAAAGACATCGTAGTTGTTGAACCGCCGCGATGAAAACATCACCCAATTGCCATCGGGGGAAAACTGCGGCCGGATATCCTCTGCCTCGTGAACAGTCAGCCGGGTTGCCTCTCCCCCGCCAGCAGGCACGGTCCAGATGTCCCCCTGATACGTAAAGGCGATTGTCTGATTGTCTGGCGAGAGGGTAGGGTAACGGGCATACAGGACTTCATCGGCAGCGAGTGCCGGTGCAGCGGTGACCAGCAGCATGAATATTGAGCAGAGTATAGTGCGGAGTTTCACGGCAGGCTCTCCCTTAGTTTGATGGGACGACATTTGCGGCAACATCTGAAACGGCTAAGGTACGCAGCATTTGGCAGGTGAGCAAGCCCCCCGGAACAGATTCGCAGCCAGAATTCAGAAACACGCGCGGCCGATGATTCCGTAGAATCATCGGCCGCAAAGCGCATGACTGGTAGTCTAATCTGTTATACAGCGCGATCAGTAGCAGGGTGCTGGCGTGGGGCCACTGTCAAACAGGAACGTCACGAGATAGGTGAGGTCCTGGATATTAACCGAGCCATCATCGCTACCATCGATATTCGCCTCATCCATGCACGGCGGTGGCTCCCCCTCGGCAAACAGGAACGCGTTCAGGTAGGTCAGGTCTATAATATTGACCTGGTCCTCGGCGTCACCATCGACATTACCGCGGTCGCCAATACAGCATCCTGCGACACCAATTGTGGTGGAGACAGCATACGGGTTATAGGAGGCAACCGGACCGCTGAACAGCGGCTGATACTCACTGTAACCTTGGAGACTGACCTGCGCCGTCTGACCCGGCAGGGCCGAGGACGAGATCACAAACAGCAGCTTGGCCATCGGGCCATCGCCGGCTGTAAGATCGGGCTCGGTATCGGCCAGGATACTGGCGGTAAAGCGGTTGAAGAAGGGGTCCCAGTGAACATAGTCCTGCGTGTCAAAGTAGCTCGTGCGGCAGCCCTCGGTTGAATAGCCGAGCATGGTCAGCCCAAGGTCTCCAGAATACTGCACAGGGATACGGATATCATCGAGAGGGCACACATTGCGACCATATATGACCACCTCGACCGTATCTCCGGGAGCCCCGTCGACATCGAGCGCAATCATGGAATCTGCCAACGCCACGATATAATCCTCTCGAAAGCTGGTATAGACGTCCGAGCCAGAGTGCACTTCGAGCACAACATCGTAGACACCGGGATCCTGATATACGTGAACCGGTGACTGCATGGTAGACGAGTCACCATCACCGAAATCCCAAATCCACTGATCGATCGTCAAGTCGGAGCCACCCTGGAAGGCGACCTCCAGCGGTGCCTGACCAATAGCCTTATCGCAACTGAAGCTGGCGGCGTTGAACGGCATGATGCCATGAATCACGTACTCCTCCCAGGGGGAGCAACCATCCCAGTTACAGTGCAGTTGATCCATGGTGTACCATGCATTATGACCGTCGTCCCAGCCGTAGTTCAAGTGCATCTGTTTGGTTTCACCCAGAAGGCGCCAGCCATCGCAGACAATCGAGTGGGCATATATGCGGTATTGCATTGGCCGGAGATTATTCACCTCTTCCTGTATGAGCTGGAAGTAGGCATCGGCGGAGGTGCCGGTGCGATTGGTTCGATCGATAAGCGAATCACTATAGCCGAAGTACTCGGGGAAGACTGTCTGGGCGTACGATGTATACGCGCCGGACCCACAACGCCCGTAATCCATCTGGAAGGCGACACCGACTTCATAGCACAGTTCGGCGACAGCATCGCGCTCATCGCTGGTACACCCACTGCTGCAATCATCGGACATGTTATCCCAGTCGTAGGGATCGGACAGATCGGCGGTCAATTGCTGTCCGGGAGTACTGCCATCGCAGGAGTTGTCGCCGGACCAGTAATAAGAGACGCTGCCGTTGCCCTGAATCGGCCACTGGTGATAGGCCATGATCTGCGCGGCGGCAGTAGCGACACACCCGACGACAGTACGGCCACCATCGCCATACGGACACAGCAAGTTGTAGGGATACCCCTGGTGCCACGACTGCGTGAGCAGCGGCCCGGCCTCCATGACATCAGCCTTCTGACCGCTTTGCAATTGTTCGGCGAACAGCTTCGGATCGATGCTGTATTTGTCCCACTCGGTGCGGTTGACAGGATCGTAAGCCGCCTCGTCCTTGTCGGTCTGGACAGCATCGAGCGAGCCATAGCGATCAATGTAGAGCTGCATGCGGTGCAGCAGAACCTCACGGATCATCATCGCCATGCCATCGGTGGCGCTGACATCGAGGTTGCTCACGTCCGAGTAGAGTTTGACCGGCGGCAGTTCCATGAGCACCGGCACAACAACGTATCCGGCAGGTTGCACGTGGTAACAGTGACCGACGAGCGTGTCATTGTGATAGAGCGGTTCGGCACCGGTGATCTGGGCATTGGTCACCTCGGCCCATTCACCCAGCGAGGCCGTATGACCCGCGACCCAGTTGACAGCGACATTATCCATCTGCTGCCTGTTGGCGAGTTCGGCCGAAGCCGGCACCGCCAGGACACATAGGATAAGGGCAATCAAACCGGCGGCCAGAGCGTGTCCGGCTCTTGTCCCCTTGAGTTGTGATGCTTGTGATCTACCTCCTTGGCGTGCCTGGGCAATCATGTCGAATCTCCTTTGGTAACCAGCCATGGCGAAGGGCACTGACGTCTCAACGCTGTCAATAGCGGGGCGCTATCTGTTCTATCGACCGCTTACAACGTATCATCAGTTCCGGATTACACGGAAAGCCGCTACACGTGAGGGGTTTGTAAGCAGGTGATGGGAAGCAACAGGCTAATGTTGCTGACACCAGTAGTTAACTCGCTGTATATCCTAACTAATATACGTCACATAGATCGAAAAACCAGAACTTTTGTACGGACATAGGACAAGAGCCGACACTCTCGACCGAATCATCTATCTTCACAACGGACATGGGCTTAGGACGTCGGTCATACCGTTGAACAGAAACTGCGTCAAGGTTGTCAGATCAATGAGATTGACATCGCCATCACCGTTGGTGTCGGCTTCCTGCTCGCAGGCAAGATCCTCACCGCTTCCAAAGAAATAGTCGACGAATCGAGTCAGATCGGACACGTTGACCTTTTCCTCCGGGTCGCCATCAATGTTGCCAGTCACACCAATGCAGCAGTTCCCCCCCGATCCAACCGTAATCGTGGCGTCCACCGTGCGAGCATTGTATGTTGCAATTCGACCGGACAGCTCGGGGAAATGACCAGTGTAGCCATCGAATGAAAGCTGCGCCTGCTGGCCATGGGACGCGGAACCGGGGATCGTGTAGTACAACTTCAAAGCGGGTCCAACACCTGGCGGCAGATCGGTATCAGGATCGAAGGTCAGGTTCGAGATCAACAACGTATACTGCGTGCTGCTAAGCCAGTGAGAGTATCCGACTGAGGAGAAGCCACTTGTACGACATCCGGCCACCGAGAAGGAATCCAATGAGATGCCGTTCAGGCTGCCAGAGATCTGGATGGGGACCCGTATTGAACTCAACGGGATAGTATTCCTGACACTGACCACAACCTCGACGGTGCTGCCGGCGTCTCCGGTGGATTCATCGCCCAGAAGCGAATCTGCCAAGACGATGATACAGTCATCCCAGCTTCGGGAGCGCGTTGTATCGGACGAAACAACGGTCGCGGTGACCTCGTAGAACCCGGGCTGGGTGTATGTATGAACAGGATTCTGGACCTCGGCTGAGGCGCCGTCACCGAAGGCATACAGCCACGATGGTGCAGCCAGATTGCTGCTGCCGGTGAAGGTAACAGCGAACGGTTCGAAGCCAAGTCTCTGATCCGGCGAGAAGGCCACCTGTTGATCGGGGAACATGTTGATCATGGCGTAGTCCTCAAACCACTCACAGCCATCCCACGGACAGTGAAGCTCATCGACCGTGTACCACTTGTCGTGGCCGTCGGCCCACCCGTAGTTCATATGTATCTGTTTGAGGCTGTCGATCTCCTTCCAGCCATCGCAGACAATCTCATGGCTGTAGATAGTATACGGAATGGGGCGTCCCAGATCGATTTGGCCCTTGAGCAAATCAAACCAACCGTCATAGGTGAAATCAAAACGGTATTCGCGAGTAATGGATGAGTCGTACCAAAAATGTTTGGGGAACATGGTTTCGGCTCTGCCAGGCCAGGCACCCGAACCGCAGGCGCCGTAGTTCATATCAAAAGCGACTCCAACTTCGTAAGACAGTTCGGCCGCTGCCGCTGATTCCTCAGGCGTACAGCCGAGCATACACTCATCGGGCATGTTGTCCCAGTCATATGGATCATCGAAGTAAGCCGTGAGATACTTACCGGGCGTGGAACCGTCGCAGGAATAGTCACCACCCCACCAGTAGGTGTAGTTGCCCACGCCGGACGCCGGCCATTGCCAGTAGTTCATCACCTGGGCGAAGGCGGTGGCGACACAGCCGACAACACACCGGAGATTGTCACCAACGGGGCACAGATCATTATAAGGTGCCCCCTGATCCCACGAGGTCGTCATGAGCGGTCCGGACTGCGCACGTTTCAGACTGCCCTGATCCATTCGCTGAGCGAACACGTCGGTCTCGATGGCGTAGTTGTCCCACATGGTTCGGTGCCGGCGGCCGAACAGCACCGTGCCACTGGCGGGCTGCCGCCGGTCGAGGTCACCATACAGTCTCTCGTACTCATCCAGTCGTGCACCGAGCACCTCCCGAAGCATAGCGGTGTAGCCCACGTTACCTGTACCGACCAGATCGAGGCCACTGGTGGTACTGTAGGACTTAACTGGCGATAGTTCCTTGAGCAGCGGTACGAGGACGTGACCCGATGGCTCTATTCCATAGACGACCGCCAATTGCTGTCCTTGATACGTGAGAATGTCGCGGGACTGGATAGCTGGATCGGGGGCGCCGTTCCAACTCCCCTCGGTGGCGACGATCGTCTGCAACCAGTTCAGGCAGACAAGGTCGGTTTCTCGATCGGTGGGTATTTCGGCAAGCGGCGAGGTGACACAAGAGAGAAAGACGATCACGGTCAGGCTGGCCAGACAGACACTTCGGGATAGTAACATGATATTCCTCAACCTATGTGGGTACCGAGCTCTCGGAATCGACGGCCGCCAACAGACATGGCAGGCAGCCAGCACACGCAGTATAATATAGCCCCAACGGCTGGTATGACCAAGGATTTCTGCCATTGCGCTTGTCAATACAACCGAAGCTGGCTACATTTGCACTTGTTGACGCGGGACTCGTCATCTGTCACCCAAGTGAGGGATATATGAAAGAACGATTACAGGACTGTATCGACACCTTGAAAGCCAAGGGTGTCGATTACGCCGACGCTCGTTTTGTCAACCGTCAAAACGAGTCGATACGCATGAGCAGCGGTAAGGTGGATCAGCTGGGACGGTCTATCGATGTCGGGGTCGGGATCCGGGTTCTCTACCGGGGTTGCTGGGGATTCGCCGGCACAGCGGCGACCTCGAGATCCGAGATAACGAAAGCTGCTAACCGAGCACTGCAGATCGCCAAGGCATCAGCCCTGACGCGGCGCGAGCCGGTGCGACTGGCCGAACAGGAACCTTTCACGGATCACTACCGATCACCGTATCGGATCGATCCTTTCGAGGTGTCATTCGATGACAAGATCGGCCTGCTGAATGAGGTTTCTTCGGTGTTGATGAAATCGAAGAAGATCAAGACGGCTGAGGCGTCCTTGAACTTCTTCAAGACCAACAAGCTGTTTGTCTCTACCGAGGGCGCAGTCATTGAACAGGACATCATTGAGTCCGGCGGAGGCTATCACGCGATTGCAGTAGGCAACCGCGAAGCGCAGAAGCGGTCGTACCCGAATTCTCACGGCGGTGATTATGCCACCCGCGGCTGGGAGTTCATCGAGGCCCTGGGGTTGGTAGAGAACGCCGAACGGGTCCGCGAGGAAGCATTGGAGTTGCTCACAGCCAAGCCGTGCCCCGACACATACAAGGACATCATACTCCATGGCGCCATGCTGGCGCTGCAGATTCATGAATCCTGCGGCCATCCAATCGAGCTGGACCGCGTACTCGGTACAGAGATCTCGCTGGCCGGCGGATCCTTCCTTACGCTCGACAAGAGGAACCAGCTTCAATACGGGTCTGAGTTGGTCAATATCAATGCCGATGCTACCGTCGAGGGCGGATTGGGGACGTTCGGCTACGATGACGAGGGCGTCAAGGCTCAGCGAGCCCCCATTGTCAAAGACGGCCTTTTTGTTGGTTACCTGACCAGTCGGGAAACGGCGCCGGTGGTTGGCCAGCGGTCGAATGGTACCATGCGGGCCGACGGCTGGGCGAGAATACCGCTGATTCGAATGACCAATGTCAATCTGGAGCCGGGATCGTGGAAGCTCGACGACTTGATTTCCGACACCAGCGATGGAATCCTGTTTGATTTGAACAAGAGCTGGTCGATCGATGACAAGCGCTTGAATTTTCAATTCGGTTGCGAATGCGCCTGGGAGATAAAGGGCGGCAAACGCGGTCAGATGTACAAGAATCCAGTGTACACCGGGATAACACCGGAGTTCTGGAATTCCTGCGACGCCATCTGTGACAAGGATCACTGGCGGGTATGGGCGATCCCGAACTGCGGCAAAGGAGAACCAATGCAAGTAGCCCATGTAGCCCATGGTGCTGCTCCGAGCCGATTCACGAACGTAAAAGTGGGGGTGAGCAAATGATTGGACACGAGAAACTTCTCGGGAGTCTTCGAGCCGCGATGGATCAATCGGCGGCGGACGAGACAGAGATTTCATGCATCGCCCATGATTCCGGACTGACACGCTTCGCCAATTCGGTGATTCATCAGAACGTCGCCGAGAAGAACCAGCGGGTGATGGTCCGCTGTGCCATAGGCAAGAAGATTGGTGTGGCTGTCACAAACTCGCTGAGCAAGGCTGAACTGGTGGAGACAGTCAAGAACGCCTATCAGATCGCACAGATGCGTCCGGAGAACCCCGACTGGCCAGGGTTGCCAAGACCAACAAAGTACAAAGCGCTCGACGGTTTCGATGAGGCAACTGCCAGGCTCTCCCCTATGCAGAGAGCGCGGGCGGTGCAACAGATGATCAAGGTCACCGATCGGGCGGACCAGGGCGCGGCCGGGGCACTATCCTCCACTCTGGCAGAAACGGCCGTTGTCAACAGCAAGGGAGTCGAGGCGTACCATATCGGCACATCGTCGGTCGTGAACTTCATTGCCATGTCCGACAATTCCTCCGGCTATGGCGCGGGCCTGGCCCCGACATTTGCCGAACTGGACACACGTGCCATCGCGCGGGTTGCCTCGGAGAAGTGCCGGCGATCTGTCGATCCACGGAGCATCGAACCGGGCGAATACGAGGTCATTCTGGAGCCGGTCGCCGTGGCGACCCTGCTTGAGTGGCTCAATATCGTGGGCTTCCGCAACAAGCCGGTCCTGCAGAACATGTCGTTTCTGTCAGGCAAGTTCGGCAAGAAGATAACCTCGGAGCACGTCACCTGGTACGATGATGCTTTCGAGCCGGGTACCGTATCGTTGCCATTCGACTTCGAGGGCGTGCCACGAAAGCGTGTTATCTACGTCGACAAAGGGGTCGCACGAGACACTGTCTGGGACCGCCTGTCCGCGAAGAAAGAGGGGAAGAAGCCAACCGGCCATGCTTACACCGCCGATCAGATGGGTGAAGGCGCGATCGGGCTGAACCTGTGCATGAAGGGAGGCAAAGCGAAGAGAGCCGACCTGATTGCGGGAGTGAAGAAGGGTATACTGGTCACCCGGTTTCACTACATCAACGGTTTCATTGATCAACCCAACGGGGTGTTGACCGGTATGACGCGCGACGGCACGTTCCTGATCGAAAACGGCGAGATTGTCTGTGGAATCAAGAACCTTCGCTTTACCGACGCCATGCCTCGTGCGTTCGGTACGGTGGCGGCGATATCGAAGGAGCGGGAGTTGGTCAAGTCGTGGTGGAGCGCTGTCGGGTGTATCAAAGCACCGGCAGTACACCTGAAGTCGTTCAAGTTCTCAGGGAAGACTGAATTCTAAGCTGCCGAGATCTTCGCGAGACTACGAAGGCGGCTCCACTATCAGTGAAGCCGCCTTTCACATTTCTCGCAGGCTCCAGTGACCGCCTACTGGGCAGAAAAGGCATGTACCAGATTAAACGCGCCGGGGCGCACCTCATAATCGCGGTAGTGTGACATCCCGGCCACTCCCCCACCGGTAGTCAGGTAGCGGATAGTGATATCGTACGTGCCCGGTTCCATCTCGAAATCTCCAACATACACGCGGCCTGGAAGATACTGGGCGCTGCGAATATCGGCATTCTCGGTAAGCTCAACGGCGGCATCGATAGCAGCCTTCTTCAGCCAACCGACCAGCCCCCCCTCCTCGACTTTGTCCTTCTGTTGGTTGGCAACCAACCCCTTGGCCAGTGCCCGCAGCAAGGACTTGAAGATGATCATGGTCCGCTTGGCCTTGAACACCTCCTGCGCGACGGCGTTCACATCTTCAATGAGTTGCAGCGTTCCGACAAGTTGACCATTGGCGTCCACCTCAATGCGACTGATTGCAGATCGACGCGGCTCCATTCGTGGAAGTGAGAACTTGAAATAGAAATCATCTGAGATTCTGGCCGCAAACGGGCCGAACAGTTGGACTTCATTCCCCTCGGTGTCGGTGCCGAGGATCCAGA
>CAZXRO010000022.1:6351-9377 GCA_964642435.1 uncultured Ignavibacteriales bacterium | reverse complement strand
GTTTTTAACCCGCAACAGCTCCCGAAAGGCTTTGATAAATTCCAGCTCCGCCTCTTCATCCTCCAGCGCATCGACGCTCTTCGCCGTGGGCGCTATATCGAGCAGCTTCGCAAAGGCGGCGGCAAACTGATCGAGATAAGCTTCATACGGCTCCCCGGCTTGCGACTGGTATCTCACATCGGGTGGAGGGAAATCGTAGATGTGCGCCTGCGAGGTGAAGGCATCAAGCATCGCCTCGTAATCAATCCGAGCGTCGTCGTAGAGGCCTTCGGCGGCATACATATGCATGCTGAGCCAACGGGCAAAGGCATCGTTGTGGAAACGGACTTGTTCGGGCTCCATATCCAGAGAGATGCTACCTTCCTCGCGCTCGGCAGCAGAACGCTGCATCCGTGCGAAGGCATCGCCGTACTTGTCCTCAAGTTGATCAAGCTTGAGATTAGCTCGACGCACCTCCACGAAAGCGCCATCGAAATCGTTCAGGCTGATGTAGTTGACGGCCTTGATGAGGTTGGCGTACAGGATTTCGTAGTCTTCGCCGGCGTACTCGAGCACGTTGTCATTGAGCGCCATCGATGCGATGGCACGTGAGACACTCTTGGTGAACAACTCCTCGGCTGCGAGTTCGGCCAACTCCAGCTTCTCGTTCGAGGCCGGGTAGTTCTGGGCGTAGTGGTTGAGAAACCCGGCATCAAGGAAATAGAGCAGCCGATCCTTTTCGCCGTACTTCCCCGATTCGCGTGCCTCGTCCAGAAGTGCAACGGCAGTGTCGATATCATGCTGAACGACTCGAGTGGTTATTGGCTCGTAGAAGCCCCGACGCGTGGACATGGATCCACACGCCGTCACAACAAGAGCAACCAGCGCCAGAGCCAGTAGCCGACGGCACCAAAATGCAGATTGCATGAGACTACCCCCCAATGGCTCCTACCACTTGGTCTTGCCCTGGGAGATTCCCTTCTTGATCTCCTTGGTACCGATCCAGACCTTCTCCATGGTTTCGATATTGACCAGTTCGAAATCGGTCTTGTAGTAGACAACCGACTTGTCGCCCTCGGTGTCCGTAATCGTCTTCACGTGGCCTTGGAGCAAGAAATCAGCACCGGTTTCAGCCCGCATTCTTTTGGCGGTCTCGGCCGTAGAGAATTCCTGTTGTTCCTGGCGCTCTTCGCGAAGCTCGGCGCGTACATCCTTGCTGGCAACAAAACGAATCTTCCCTGAATTGATCAGTTGACGTTCGAATTCCGTCGTGAACACTTCCATATTGATATGTTCACTGGTCATATTGCGGATGATCCCCACCGTAACCACAGGGCGAGCGCCCTGCTGCTCAAGATAGTCGGTGACCCAGCGGTGAGCCAGGGCATCATTGACCATTTCCTCCGCCACCAGACGGGCATCGGTATCATTCCATCGACCGGACAAATCGGTCACGCTTTCGGCTTCCAGCCGCGTCACCTGCTTGCCACCACCACAGGCGGTCAGCATGGCGCCTAACAGAACCAGGACAACAAGCTGTTTCATGTCCATTCTTCCCTAATCTGATAAGTTATGAAGATCCGAGTTTGTATCATTCACCCTTATGTGGTTGTCGGTCGCCATATAGCTTTGATACACGCATGCCGCAACTAAAGTTTTGTGGACCAAACAGGACGCCAGCCAAGTTCTGATACAATTCGTCCTGGTTGTTCTTACTCCGTCTTGGACTGAGTGCGGTCCGGATACTCAGGACCGGCAGGACGTTCGACTGGTTCAGTCTCGATCTGCTTGAGCAAATGTTGGACTGCTGCTTCAAGTTGGCGATCGCGCCCGTTGAAGGTCTCGTGGGGCAGGTTGTCGACATGGATATCAGGATCGACGCCGTACCACTCGATCGGCCAGCTTCCCTCAGGACCAAACACGCCGAACTCGGCAGCGCTGGCAATGCCGTTGTCAACCAGGCGGTTGGAGTAGCTCAACCAGATCCCGCCGCCCCAGGTGCGGGTACCGATGACTTTGCCCAACCCGAGCCGCCGGAAGCCCTCGACAAACATCTCGCCATCGGACGATGTCCACTCGTTGCATAGCGTAACCATGTGCCCACCAAAGCCATACTGGAAATTGGGGTCCGCGGCGCCTACTCTTGGCTGCCACCACAAGAATGGTTTGCGTAACAATGATCCAAGAATCCAGCTATCAATATTGCCGCCCTGGTTATGACGCACATCGACAATCAGACCGGCGCGATCCCAGACCGGGAAGAAGTCGCGGGCCCACTCAGCGTAATTTCCGCGGCCCATGGCGCGAATGTGAACATAGCCGATTTGACCACCGCTGAGGCTGTCAACCAGTTCGCGACGGGTAAATTCCCAATCGAGGTACCGCAGGTTGCGCTCGGCACTCCCTGAGATAGGCACTATGATTTCCTCCTGGGTGCCAGATCCGCTGCGGGGCTTGTATTCCAGGAGCACTTGCTGACCAACCTTGTTGCGTATGAGCTCATTCAGGTGTGAGGCGTCCAGCACGTCCCGGCCATTGATGCGTGTGATGATGTCCCCCTCAGCAATGGCAATACCAGACTTACCCAACGGGCTCAGAGTCTCGGGCCTGCCCGGGTCACCACGATAGATGCGATCGATGCGGTAGCCTCCGCCTCGCGGATCGCGTACAAGACGAGCGCCCAGAGAGGCGATGTCGATATCCTCCTCGGCTCGGCGGTAGTCTCCGCCGCCGACGGTCATGTGAAGAGCCGAGAGTTCACTGATCATCTGGGCCAGCAAATCGCTGAGTTCCCAACGGTCAGTAACACGGTCGACCAGAGGCAGGTATTTCTCTCGTATGGCCGACCAGTCGACGCCATGCATACCCGTGTCATAGAAGTAGTCGCGCTCAAGCCGCCAGGCCTCGATGAACATCTGGCGCCACTCCTCGCGTGGATCCAGCGGAAACGACCACGAGGACAGATCCAGCTTGCTCTTGTCGAGACTCCCCGGAGCGGTGGTGGACGCATCGACAATATAGAGATTGTCGCCGGAACGCAGGAGTAT
>CAZXRO010000022.1:0-6341 GCA_964642435.1 uncultured Ignavibacteriales bacterium | reverse complement strand
TATTCCGAGATGTTCTCAGCGAACTCTTTCGGCTTGGGAGACTCATCGCTGATCTCGAGAACGTTGAGGGTGTACGTCCGACGTCCCACGGCCGGCCTCGAGCGGTAGTAGACAGCCTTGTCGGTCACACCCAAATCAGTATAGTTTCCACCCTCAACCGGCAGCTCATAGAGGCGATACTGAAGCGAATCACGGTCGATGGTGACTGTGAGCGTCTCGGTCTCATCGGGGTCGTCGTCCTTTTCTTTCGCCCCAGCCTCGTTACTGCCTGTCTCCGCGAGTTCGTCCATCGGATCAAACGGTGACTGCACATCCTCGGTAAGCGCCAGCTGATACAGCTTGGCGGGAGCATACAAGAACGGCTGTTCGGCGCGTGCGCCCCAGACATTGCCGGCGATCGCATCGAGATTGCGCTGCGAGATAAAATACAACCACTTGCCATCGGGACTGAAACAGGGATCATAGGATTCATAGCGATCGCTGGTCGCTTCCAAACGCTCATTGTCATCCACGGAGTAGATCCATATCTGTGAGAAGCTGTTGGCTGCCTCACCGACATAGGCCAACCATCGGCTGTCCGGCGCCCAGACCTGATCATAAATGCCACCGTACAACCCGCTGTCCACCAGTCGGTGCTGTCCACGATCGCGATCGAAGATCCACAGCCGGTTGTTCTTGTCAGTGTAGGCGATGAGTTTGCCGTCGGGCGACGGCCAACCATCGAATCTGAGCACCTCACCGTTGTCTGTAAGCTGCATCGGCTCACCGGTACCATCGGCCGGCAGTTGCCAAAACTCCACCTCACCACTTTCATCGGAGAGCGTGATCACAGTGTCATTGCCCGCAATGAATCGCGCATTCCGGTAGCGAACACCGGCGTTGCGCGTGACTTCAATCAACCGGCCATTCTTTGCCGGTCGCACGAACACCTGGCCCCGAGCGGTCAGCACGACACGGCTGCCATCGTCGGAGAGGTGGGCTGAGGTCAGGTAGTCCACTGGCTTGTCGATCCATTTCTCGCGAGTCTGGTCAAAATCAGAGGCCAGCGAGATTTCCACCTCGTTGGTCTGGTCGGATGCAATATCGTAAACATACAGGTCGGCGCCGAGCTGATAGACAATCTTGCCATCGGCCAGCGATGGCGACTTCACATCCCAGCCGACATGCTGCGTGTGCTGCTTAAGATCGGTGCCGTCGGGGAGCATGGACCAGATGTTCATTGTACGATCCCGATCAGTGGCGAAATACAAACGGCCCTGCCACCACATCGGATCGCGGCTGGTGCCATCGTAGTCAGGCAGCAAACGTTCGGCATCATCCATCCCCGGAACAAACTTCCATAGACTCTGTACTGTGCCACCGGGGTAATTCTTGGCCTGGCTGCCCTGATGCGGCAGTCGAACAAAGTACAGCTCGCCCCCGGCACCGTAGACGCCGTCCGCGGCCTGCGCCAATGGTACCGGAGCGCGCTCGTTGGTGCCAAGATCGAGCCGGATAAGCTGACGACTGGGGAGGGTTGAGAAATGCGAGGTGGCATAGAGGAGCTTTGTCTTGTCGACCCACGAGGTCACATACGTCTGCTCGTCTTCCCAAGTGAGGCGCTCGGGCAGGCCGCCGGTAAGCGGCATGACATAGACTTCACTGGGGCCTTCATATTGAGCCGTGAAGGCAACCCGGGTGCCATCGGGGGAAATCACCGGCCGATACTCCCAGCCGTGGTGGGTGGTCAGTCGTTGAGCGAGACCGCCCGTGACCGGCACGCGCCAGAGATCACCCTCGGCCACAAACACGATGTATCCCCCTCCGATGGCGGGATAGCGATAGTAGCCCTGCTGGCCGGATTGTTCGGCTTGCGCTGTCGATACCACAATAAGCATAAGACTGAGAGCAAGTACTACAGCTGTTAACTGACGGGACATGGGTGACTCTCCTGTAGGCAAAAGTGACTTACACGAATTGACCGCAATTTACCGAATCGATACGGACAGTTCAACGAGAAGTTGCTGGGCCGCCATAGCTGCCCGAGAGGAGAAGATGGACGATTTATAACACATTTGTAACACGATCCGGCAACTTAGCGCTTGACAGAACGTAGAGGGCAGCATATTCTGTCTGCTCAAACTGAACAGACGACTAAAGCCTTCAGCGTAGGAACCGATAGAAACTGATATGATTTTTGAACTTTGCAAGACGCACAACGGCCAGCTTCAGAAGGGCAGGCGCATGTTATAGATCTGGACTATCCCACCGGATGTTTATCCGCAGTATTTCCCCCGGGACCCAGGTCTCGGGTTTTTTTGTGTTCACGAGTCAACGATAACCTCAAACGGTTCGCAAAAGGAGGACACCATGGTGTCACAGTCAGGACAAGCCAAAAGGCGATTTTGCCGGCAGCTTACTGTCCCCTCGGGGATGAACGGCTACAGCAATATCGCGTGGCTGGACGAATCGAGCGAGGTGACAGACAGCCGACAATAGGGATTCTGTTTGTTGGGCATGACCTGCCCGATTAGCGATAGATCCCTCCCCAAAACACGTCTATTCGGCTTCTCTCTCACCCCCGTTCGTTCGCAGTCACACATCCGACAGTAATCGCGGTACCGCCAACGAAGCGCGGTTCCGAAATGAACGAACTATGCTGATCCGGGCAAACACCCGGATTATCGGCCGGAGAAGGAATCATGTGATTCCGAAGAGAGGGAAGCAATGTACCATTACTTCAAGTCAGACAAGCTGCTGGAGCACCTCCTGAAGGTGCTTCTGGCGGCGGTCGGCCTGGTCCATCTGGAGGCCGGGCTGGTAGTTTTTGCCTACCGCGGCCGCGTGTGGGATTACGTGGGCAAGGTGCTGGAGAGCTATCTTGGCTCGCTGGCTGAAGCGGTGGCGCTGGTGGCACTGATCTGCTACCTTGCCGCGGCAGTCGTACTGGTCAGCGCACCGGTCTCGGGCAGGCTGTATCGAGGAGTGGGCAAGCTGCTGAGCTAAGAAATCCGCACAGCAGCTTCCCTCTCTACGAACGACCAATGAATGAACACACACTGACAGGAATCGAAAATACAAGTATGACACACGATAACAACAGGACTCGCTCACCAAAGGACAACAATCTGGCTCACCACCACGCACAACAGGTGGCGGCACACATAGAGGAGTTCTTCGCGCGGGCGGTCAAGAAGATCGAGGAAAACAGCGCCAACATCCAGGAGTTGGAGTCCGACTTGCGGCTGTATGGTATTGGTCTCGATGTACCCGTCAACGGAGTTGCCGACTCGGAGTTCTTTGTCGTTGAGCCAAGCTGGCACGAGGTGGCGCATGTACTCAGAACAGAGCACAACGTGTCACTTAAGGAGCACATAGGCACTGATGATTATACTGAGTTTGAAGAGGTCAGAGGCGGTATGTACCTGCCAATCAGACTCAGCGTGACCAAAGACAACGAGCCGGTCGCAACTCTCTTCATGGCGTACATTCTCATTAGTGCTGAGCTCGAGTCCGAGTTTCTTTTCTTTCTCGGGCACGAGGAGGGACATATTCTCGAAGGGCTTGAAGAGGAAGAGGCCATCTTCGACCTGTGGACCGGTCAATACGGGGATCTGAGCGACCTACTCGCTGATACCAGTCATCTTGATATCAGCGAGGACAGGCTTCGCTCGTTCTTCCAGCGGCGCCGTGATGATGAGGTTTTCCGCAACCATCCAATGGTTCGGGAATGCCTCGCGCACCTGGCCGGGCTGTTCTCCCTGTTTCGGCGGCACAAACCAGCGGACGCCATACCGGAGATCTGTAAAGGTACCGACACCCCGGATTTCCGGCACGCACTGTATCTGTTGGGATACGCCGGTCCATATACTGTGAGTCTCGAAGCAGGCCCCGACCGCGTGCATGAAATCCGTGCCAAGCTGTACGGGTGGGGTGATGACGGCTTCACCTTGCCACAGGGTGAGTTTTTCGACAGAATGGATGAGGCTATACGGCGGCACATAGCTGAGAATCAATCCGATGAATAGGCCGCTGCATCTAATGACGGCGATAGGTGACACACAACTGGTGTCAACTATCGCCGTTTTTGGTTGCCTGAACAGACTTTGATCGTGATTGTTAAGCCATATTATGCGAAACTCGTCACTCAGACAATTCGTTCTTCCAGCGGTCCTTGTTGCGTTGCTGGGAGTGTCACATCTTGGTATCGGTATTGTTCCTCCTGAAGGCCCGACCGCGATTGTTCTGCGGATAATCTCATTTGTCGTGCTTATCTGGCTGGTGGGACTCGGAGCGGACTGGGTGGTTGATGGTGCCGCGGGACTGGCTCGACGGCTGGGTATATCGGAACTGGTCATAGGCCTGTCAGTGGTCGCGTTCGGCACCAGTGCTCCGGAGATGGCTGCATCGGTCGTGGCCGGGTTACGCGGAAGCGGCGATATAACGGTGGCCAATGTCATCGGGTCGAATATCTTCAATATGTACTTCATCCTCGGGGCGGTGGCCTTGTTTACGGTCGGGGGCGTTCATATCGCTCGACCGCTGGTGAAGCGCGACGGCCCGGTGGTGCTCTTTGGAACCGCGCTTGCGCTCGTGGCCTTGGGGCACCTCCCCGGAGCGACAAAACTGCCCGATGGCAGTACGGAGCCCGTCCTTGGCACGCTGCTTAACATGCGGTTGGACTTCATTGAGGGGTTAGTACTGCTGATTGGCCTGGGCGTATATATCTGGCTGCTCTACATTGCCCGTCGAGATACAGGAGGCGAACCGGCAACCAAGCAGCCATCGGATGGTCACTGGCTGAATGAGACCGCCTACCTGACACTGGGGCTGGTGGTCGTTGTCGGTGGGTGTCAGTATCTCATCGGTTATGCCGAGCCGGCATCGCAGGGGTTGCAGGGCTACGGCGCGCTGTGGTTCGCGCACTACTTCAATGTTCCAGAGTATGTCGTTGGTGCGACAATAGTTGCCGCTGGCACATCGGCACCGGAGCTGGTGGTTTCTTTGGCGGCGGCACGGCAGGGGTCGGCCGACATGTCGGTCGGAAATCTTCTGGGTAGTTCGGTATTCAATATATTCGGCGTACTGGGCATCGCGGGAGTGCTTCTGCAACCGCCGATCGCGCCCTCGGTCATTGTTGGACATCAGGCGGCATTGAGCATGGCAACTATGTGCCTAATCATGCTGATAATCATCATTTTCATGTATACGGGACGAAGGCTGAGTCGACTTGAGGGGGCTATTCTGATCATGTTTGGCCTCGGCCAGTGGTTGTTCGACATTCTGGTGAGGCAATAGCATATGATAATCAGCGCCGGCATTGTGGACTTTCCCCTGTTGCAGGATATTGTGGTCATCTTCGGCTTCTCGGCGGTGATCGTCTGGCTGTTCAGCAGGTTGCGGATGCCTTCGGTTGTCGGCTTTCTTGCCGCCGGCATGTTGATCGGGCCGCATGCTCTGGGAATTGTCAGTTCAATCCATGCCGTGGAGCTGCTGGCGGAGTTAGGCGTTGTTCTTCTGCTGTTTGCCATTGGTATGGAATTCTCGCTGAAGGACCTGTTGGCCTCACGCAAGCTGGTCTTACTTGGTGGGGCGCTGCAAGTCAGCTTCACACTGGCGACCGTATCCGTGCTCATGTGGCTGGTCGACTGGACGTGGAATCAGGCCGTCTTCGCCGGTTGCCTGGTGGCCCTCAGCTCAACAGCGGTCGTGCTCAAGACAATGCAGGACCGGGCCGAGATGGAGACACCTCACGGCCGAGTGGTACTGTCCATTTTGATCTTCCAGGATATCGTCATTGTACCGATGATGATCCTTACCCCATTGCTGGCAGGGGGGCGGACCGATGTCCCGCAGGAGTTGCTTGTGCTCTCGGTCAAGGTACTGGCTATCATCGTGGCCGTCATACTCGGTGCGCGTTACGTTGTTCCATGGATACTCTACCATATCACGCGCACACGGAGCCGTGAGCTTTTCTTGATGTCGGTCGTTCTCATCTGTATTGTGGTCGCCTGGGGGACCTCGCAACTGGGTCTTTCCTTGGGGTTGGGGGCGTTTCTGGCCGGGTTAATCATCTCCGATTCAGAGTACTCCTACCAGGCGCTGGATGGCATCCTTCCATTCAAGGAGGTATTCAGCAGCTTCTTCTTTGTCTCGGTTGGGATGCTCTTTGACCTGGAGTTCCTTTCGGCCAATCTCACGATGGTCATGACGATGGTAGTTGTCGTCCTGGTGCTCAAGACGGTGCTGGCCGGTAGCGTCGTTGTCATGTTGGGTATGCCGACACGAATTGCGATCATCTCGGGACTGGCACTCAGCCAGATCGGCGAGTTTTCCTTTATCCTCTCGCGGGTTGGCGTATC
>CAZXRO010000021.1:15616-20667 GCA_964642435.1 uncultured Ignavibacteriales bacterium | reverse complement strand
GAAACCTTCAAAGAACAGATCCACACGGTCACCCTTGTCGAATTCAGGAGAACCCTGATTCGGGTTGGCCTTGAGATCCATAGGATACTGATAAGCAACCGGATCCTGAACATCAGCAGTGGCCTTCTGCTCTATCTCAGCCTGAAGGGCCGCCTGCTCAGCAGCCAGTCGATCATTCTCGATAGCTTCCATGTTCGCGTCCGGAGTCGATCCCTGAACCGTCACTGACGGCTTCGCGGGCTCGATCTTCTCAGAGCCGTCGCCAAAAGCGACCAGACAGAAGCTCATGACCAAGACCAGTGCTAACAAGACACTAATTGTCTTTTTGGAACTTAGCATGTACATACCTCTCTAAGGTTGAATAGGTTACTCTCTCGTGTCGAAAAAACACGTCCATTAACAATTCTTAACAACCGGTTTCCATGGATTACCTTGAAATATCACCTCCTTAACATCGTCTTAATCGGTTAGTGATGCTCCATTACTAATTATTCTCTTGAATGTACTATTGCAGTATACTCGAGACATTACCCTTGCTCGCTGACGTCCGTGCAGCACGTCTCTTTACGGAAAACCCCTGCCGGTCTCCGCCATGGTTTCGGATAAGTACAAGATGTCAGGTATAATGTAGTCTCAACACCTATATATGTCAAGACTTTTTCGTTATCCACAATTCGCGCTAACTCACAAAAAAACAACGCTTTAGAGCCATACAATAACCTCCGCCGCCAACCACCCCAACAAACTGCACAAATGTATACCAAAAGACAAAATGCCGGCTGTTATCGCGAACAATCCGCGCTCTCGCCAGGAAAGGCAGTAGAGATAACGGTAATTTGCTCTAAGACAATAAGATTCAGGTTGCGTAAGTTTACTCTCAACACCCCAAAAAACCCTGACGACCCCCTGAAATACCTGCCAAATCTGACTTGACATAGTCCCCGGAAAATCTCAGTCAGCCTCCAGATTCAACCCCTCAGCCGGATCAAAAAATCGCAAGTCCGATGGTTCCACGTGAAATCGAACCCGCTGACCAACCTCCAGGGCCTCCCGAAGGTGCGAACAAACCAGCCGGCAGTCCTGAAAATCAAGCCCCGCGACATAATGATCCCCCAGGTATTCACAGGTCGCGGCTGTCGCCTCATACTCGCCATCCGCTCGCAGTTGAACCGATTCCGGACGGATGCCGATCAGCACTTCCTTCCCCGGCGCCTCTACCGTGCGGTTAAGCAGGCTCAACCCGAATGGATACAGAAGTTGCCGCTCTATCCGCCCGCGAAGTATGTTCATGCGAGGCTGGCCAATGAACTCCGCAACAAACAGATTGGCCGGACGCCCATACAATTCACCCGGTGAACCAACCTGCTGCACGCGCCCCTCGTGGAGCACCGCCACCCGGTCAGCCATCGTTAGCGCCTCTGCCTGATCGTGGGTGACATGAATTGTCGTCACCTGCACCTTCTTCTGCAGCCGGACGATTTCCCGACGCATCCGTACGCGCAAATCAGCATCGAGATTCGACAATGGTTCATCCAGCAGGAACAACTCCGGCTGACGAATAATCGCCCGCCCCAGGGCAACTCGCTGCCGCTGCCCGCCGGAAAGCTGCCCCGGTTTCTTCTCCAGCATCGTCTCCATCCCCACCAGGCGTGCCACCTCTTCAACCCGGCGCCGGATTTCTTTGCGCTCAACACGGGCAACCTTCAATGGAAAAGCCAGATTCTTAGCGACACTCATATGGGGATAGAGCGAATAGTTCTGAAAGACCAGGGCAACATTGCGCTCGCGCGGTGACAGGTGGTCAATCCGGCGACCTCCCAGATAGATCTCACCGCTGTCCGCCTCCTCCAGCCCCGATACCAGCCGAAGTAAGGTTGACTTGCCGCACCCCGATGGACCCAGCAGCACCAGCAGCTCCCCCGGGGCACACTCCAGCGACACATTGTCAAGAACCGGCACCCCATCGAATGACTTGGAAAGCCCTCTTATGATTAGTTCACCCATACTCTGCCGACTTCCTATGTGACCTCAACAACCTTTCCCTCGGTTATGCGAAACGCCCGGGCGCTCTGCGACAATCGCTCCGGAGGTTGACCGGCAGTGGTCAGAAACACTTGTCCCAAGCTACCAAACGCATCAATCAACCCATCCGTCCGATCCGCATCGAGCTCGGCAAACACCTCATCGAGCAATAGCACCGGATCTGTCCGGCGGCGTACTTTCATCATCTCATACACCGCCAGCTTCAACGCCAGCACCGCCGAGCGCCGTTCACCCTGTGAACCACATGTTCGCGCTGGCAAACCATCGATCTCCAATGTCAATTCATCACGATGCGGCCCGATCTGGCTGCTTTGCAGAATCTCCTCGCGATGAGCCACCGCGGCCAGCCTCTCCCGAAAGGCTGCCTCAATGACGCTCGACGAGAAATCGCCATCAGGCACGATCACTGACGGTGCATAGGTGACCCTGAAATGGCGACCACTGGCTACCGTCTGGTAGAACGATCCTGCCAACTCTGCAATCTGGTCAACAAAGGCCGCCCGCTCAACCATAATCTCCACTCCGGTGGCCACCAGCAGTTCATTGAAGGGATCCGGATCCTGGCCATCACGAAGAGCCGCGTTCTTCTGAGCCAGTACCTGCTGATACTCCGTCAGCCGACTCAGATGACGCCTGGATAGTTGCGAAAGATAGATATCAAGAAACCCGCGACGCTCCGATGGCGATCCAGAAACAATCCCGCTGTCTTCCGGCCCGGCCGACACCACACAGAAGTTGGCAAACAACTCTGAGGCTCGAGAACTGACACCATCTATCATAATCTTCTTGCGTCCGCCCTGCTGATAGGCGACAGCAATCTCCCGTTGCTGATTGTCAACTGTCGCCAGACCCGCTACACGGTAAGTATCGGACTGCGTACTAACCATATCCCTGTCTTTCGCCCCCCGCTGCGAACGCGCCAAACACATCACGAAGATGCTCTCAAGCAAATTGGTTTTCCCTGATCCGTTCGCACCATAGAAGATATTCGTCGAAGGATCAGCTTCAACGTGAAGCTCTTTGAGATTGCGGAACCCGGTGACTTTTATGTGATCTATTTTCATAGTTCAAAAAAAGTGGCAGACATTGCTGCCTGCCACCACAGAATCATTATGCTATCCAGTTACTCTGCAAGCCGTAGCGGCATGACCAGACAAAGATAATCTTCCTTTGGGATGCGGGGAGCATAGATCACACCCGCAGCTATCGGGGTCGATAACTCGAATACCACCTCGTCATCCTCTATCTTCTGCAGAATGTCTGCCAGGTAGTTGGCATTATAGCCGATCTCTATCTCACCCCCTTCGAAATCGCACGCCAGCGTCTCCTTACCTTCTCCACCGACATCAGCATTAGCCGTCGAAAGTTCCAGCTTGTTGTCTTTCACAGCAAATTTGACCTGGTGCGTCAACTGATTGGAGAGAATCGACACACGCCTGACAGCACTTGCCAGGTCTTCTTTTTGGATAGTTAATTTCTTATCGCTGGTCGACGGAATCACCTGCTCGAAATTGGGATAGGGGCCTTCGATCAACCGTGAGGTCAGGACAATCTCTCCCAGGTTGAAGATGATATTATTCTCGCCAAATATGATCCCCACTTCCTGCTCGTCATCGGTCACGAACTTCGGAATGAGATTGAGTACTTTGGGCGGGATTATGACATCATCATACATCCCCTTGAGCTTGGTATTCTCCATCGAAACCTTCGCCAGCCGATGTCCATCCGTAGCTACCATCTGCATTCGATCGCCCTTGGTCTGCCACAGCACACCATTGAGGGCAGGCCGCGTCTCATCATCGCTGCAAGCAAAGGTCGTCTTGCGGATCATCTTCACCAAGTCTTGGCCGGGAATCTTGATCTCTTTCTTGGTATTGACCGCGGGAAGCTTCGGGAAATCATCAGCCGAAATCGATGAAATGCGATACGAGCCATTCGGAATCTTCATCTCAACTCGCGTTCCGGTCGTTTCAAACGAAACCTCGGACTCAGGAAGCTCCTTGACGATATCGAAAAGAATTCGCGCCGGCAGCGCAGCCGAACCTTTCTTCACCACCTTGCTGTCGATCGAAACCGTCATTGAAATATCAAGGTCGGTCGCCGAGATCTTCAGTTTCCCTTCAAGTGCCTCGATCAGTATGTTCGTCAGGATCGGTAATGTCGATTTCGATGGTACCACCTGAAGAACATGTTGCAGATACCCGGCCAGTTTTGATTTGGACAGTGCGAATTTCATCTACAGCTTTCTCCCGCGTCCTGATGTTTCCACCAGCTGGATTAATATTCCTTTTATTTCATTCAAAGGAGTAATAATAGTAATACTGTTGAAATGTGAACAACCCCCAATAAACGCCCGTCCCGGCTCGATGAGGTGTTTGGTGTCAACGACTTGCAACATACACCAAGCAACGTAGTTTTCCCCATAGTTGTCAAGTACCTCGTTCACTGTCTTTATGTAGTCCACATTTTTTCAAAACACCTGAGTTATCCCAATTTCCTACCACACTCATCCACATACTCATCCACAGCCATTTAGTAGAGAATACTCGCGGAAATCTTGTCCACTCGTTCACGGAATGTTGGGTTACTTGACATCTTTGATGACACCGTATCGCAAGCGTGAATGACAGTCGAGTGGTCGCGGCCACCAAAGGCAGTACCGATCGCCTTGAGCGAGCTGTCTGTCAATTGCCGTGAAAGATACATAGCCACCTGCCGCGCGATTACCACCTCTGCTGTCTTTTTCTTGGCATGCATCATGGCCGGCTCTACCTGAAAGTGCTCCGCTGATTTCTGCTGAATCAGGTCAATAGTCACTTGTCTCTTCTCGACAGAGAAAGCATCAGCCAGCACCTTGCTCGCAATCTCCACCGATGGCTCCACCTGTTTCAGTGAGCTAAAGGCCAGAAGCCGGGTAAGTGCCCCTTCCAGGTCGCGTACATTCGTCGTCACCCGATCGGCAATATAGGTGATGACGTTGTCAGGTAGTGTCACACCCTCTGATTCGA